>NZ_JACJDO010000004.1:74685-76292 GCF_014163535.1 Pseudoalteromonas sp. SR45-4 | reverse complement strand
TCATTGATTTGCTATTTCTGTGTAAGATGAGACCGAGCCTGTGAGGCGAATGGCATTATCTTCTCAGAAACATTTTCTGTGTCACTAGGACAACTGAATTTTTAGACTCGTTTCAGGCGAGCTTTTAATAACACTACCCTACTATAAATAGTAAGTGGCGTCCCCAAGGGGATTCGAACCCCTGTTACCGCCGTGAAAGGGCGGTGTCCTAGGCCTCTAGACGATGGGGACACATAAATGTATCACTAGGACAATTGATTAGTTTAACTCACATCCTGAGTTTTAAGGTAATTGCGCTTAATACAAGTAAAGACTCGAGCTTTAATTGTGACGCTATTTTCTCGGTAAAACCGCCTTTAACTAATTAAAGCTAAATGGCGTCCCCAAGGGGATTCGAACCCCTGTTACCGCCGTGAAAGGGCGGTGTCCTAGGCCTCTAGACGATGGGGACACAGAAAACTGCTACCCTAGGACAAACACTAATAAGTTGGTGGAGCTATGCGGGATCGAACCGCAGACCTCTTCACTGCCAGCGAAGCGCTCTCCCAGCTGAGCTATAGCCCCAACTTATTTACACACGCTGTGATAAACACGTCGTGTATTGCTTAGTGCGGGGCGCATTCTATGCACCACCCAAAATAAAGTCAACAGTTTTTTGTTCTGCTTTATTTAAATGGTTTATTTTTCAACAAACTGGCTACCAAGCAGGCTAAAAAGGGCAATTTACAGTAAATTAGCCCCTTGAGTGTATTATAAATTATGGCTGGATGATTAGATAACCCCTGCTCTGCTTGTTTTAATTTTTATTGAGCATAGAAAAGGTATACATTTATATGCAAATTCAACTTGGCATATTTAGTTCATCGTTCAATGACGTATCCTTACTTTATGCCTTGGCATAATAACCACTTTACGCACTATTAGATCGCATTGGTTTTTTGCGGATTAAAATTGGTTTAATTTAAAGGCGATTTAATCACGGCGTAAATTTATAACTTAAGTGATTACTTTATATAAGCTGCACTTTATGATCAATAAACACACCACAGCAACTAAGTTAAAATAGATTGGCTTATTACTTTCTTGATTTTCGATATTAACTATCTAAGCCTAAACAGATAATACGGCGTTTATTTAAACACTAAGCATTGATTTGTCGATAAAACAAACTCCAAACATTACTTGTTGTTTATAAAACCCCCACTCAGCACATTTTTATCATTCAAGTGTTGACACATTTACAACTCTATCTATAATAGCGCCCCACAACAACGCAGCATTGTGTTGTTGTTTAGATGTGGGTGATTAGCTCAGTTGGGAGAGCATCGCCCTTACAAGGCGAGGGTCACTGGTTCAAGTCCAGTATCACCCACCACTTTTTATAAGTGTTCACATCTAAATTTCTATATGAGTAATTAGCTCAGTTAGAAAAAGAGAGCATCTCCGCTACTAATAAGCAACGGCGAAGTTCACTGGTTAAAGTCCAGTACTATTTATTTTAATAGTAGCGTTTTAATTTATATGTGGGTGATTAGCTCAGTTGGGAGAGCATCGCCCTTACAAGGCGAGGGTCACTGGTTCAAGTCCAGTATCACCCACCACATATA
>NZ_JACJDO010000004.1:34178-74585 GCF_014163535.1 Pseudoalteromonas sp. SR45-4 | reverse complement strand
GTAATATGGGTCGTTAGCTCAGTTGGGAGAGCATCGCCCTTACAAGGCGAGGGTCACTGGTTCAAGTCCAGTACGACCCACCATTTTTAAAATGGTGTATATTACAAAAATCTAAATGGGTAATTCGCTCAGTTAGAAAAAAGAGAGCATCGCCGCTATTTACAAGTAAAGGCAGTGTTCACTGGTTAAAGTCCAGTGTTAACTATCACCCTTGATAGTTAATAATGTAATTTGGGTGATTAGCTCAGTTGGGAGAGCATCGCCCTTACAAGGCGAGGGTCACTGGTTCAAGTCCAGTATCACCCACCAAATTACAGTTTAAATGTTTAAAGCATTTAATTAAGCGTTATACCTATTTTATATGTGGGTGATTAGCTCAGTTGGGAGAGCATCGCCCTTACAAGGCGAGGGTCACTGGTTCAAGTCCAGTATCACCCACCACATATAAACACTTCTTAGTATCTCGGAATATCTCCATCAAATACTTAAATAATATATAAATCCTTTTGGGCAATTAGCTCAGTTGAAAGAAAAAGAGCATCGCCGCCCTTTAGAACGAATGGCAAGGGTCGCTGGCATCAAGTCCAGTATCACCCACCACATATAAACACTTCTTAATATCTCCATAAAATACTAAAATAATATATAAGTCCTTTTGGGAAATTAGCTCAGTTGAAAGAAAAAGAGCATCGCCGCCCTTTATAACGAATGGCAAGGGTCGCTGGCATCAAGTCCAGTATCACCCACCACATATAAACACTTCTTAGTATCTCGTAATATCTCCATCAAATACTTAAATAATATATAAATCCTTTTGGGCAATTAGCTCAATTGAAAGAAAAAGAGCATCGCCGCCCTTTATAACGAATGGCGAGGGTCACTGATTCAAGTCCAGTATCACCCACCACATATAAACACTTCTTAATATCTCCATAAAATACTAAAATAATATATCAGTCCTTTTGGGCAATTAGCTCAATTGAAAGAAAAAGAGCATCGCCGCCCTTTATAACGAATGGCGAGGGTCACTGGTTCAAGTCCAGTATCACCCACCACATATAAACACTTCTTAATATCTCCATTAAAGACTAAAATAATATAAAAGTCCTTTTGGGTAATTAGCTCAGTTGAAAGAAAAAGAGCATCGCCGCCCTTTATAACGAATGGCGAGGGTCGCTGGTATCAAGCTAAGTATTACCCACCACATATAAACACTTCTTAATATCTCCATTAAATACTAAAATAATATAAAAGTCCTTTTGGGCAATTAGCTCAGTTGAAAGAAAAAGAGCATCGCCGCCCTTTATAACGAATGGCGAGGGTCGCTGGTATCAAGCTAAGTATTACCCACCACATATAAGCCTATGAATGCATATTAAGTACTTAATAAAGTTGAGTAATAACCTAAATTCCCTTGTAAGCAGCTAAACTGTTGATTATAGTCTGTGTTACACGTAATCACTGTTAAGCCAAATGCCAACAAAGATCTATTCAACAGCCAAAATACTTATAGTGGAGGAGCAACCGCTCGCCCAAAGCTATATGAAACAATCGCTAGAAAAGCTTGGCTTTGGACAGTTACGATTTGCAGATCATGCTAACTCGGCAAAAGAGCAGTGTATAAACGAGCAATTTGATTTAATTGTATGCTCATTCAATCTAAATAAGCATCAAGATGGTTATCAGCTTTATGAGGAATTGCGAATAAAGCAGTTAATTAAAAGCTCCACTGGGTTTATTTTTATTTCTGCAGAAACAAGTGGCTCGCTTGTACATAGTGTTCTTGAATTACAACCCGATGATTTTTTGGTTAAACCATTTACAGCACAAGAGCTTAAAATACGTATAGAGCGTATTTTAAAACGTAAACGTGATTTACAAACAGTTTACAACTTTATTGATGACGGTAATGATTCCAAAGCACTTAAGTACATAAGTGCAGCATTAAATAAAAACAACAACTACAGCCCTATTTTACTGCGATTAAAAGGTGATGCCCTACTACGCCTTAATCGTAACCAAGAGGCCAAAGACTTTTTTAAGTCGGTACTCGATATCCAAAAATTTGCATGGGCTAAAGTAGGTTTAGTAGAAGCACTGATAGAAAATAATGAACATATTTTAGCCCAACGCATGCTTAAAACCATGTTAGAGCGCAACGAAACTCGTTTAATCGCGCTTGATTTATTAGGTCGTTTAGAAATAAAACTTAATCAATTTGAGCTCGCACAAGAGTTTTTAAGTCAGGCTGCGGATATTGCTCCTCTTAATATTATGCGTCAAAAGTCTTTGAGTAATGTATCGTTAATTAATCACGATTATGAAAAGAGCTATTTAACCCAAAAAGATATTGCAAGCTATGCAAAATACTCAATTCACGATAGCCCAGATATTTATTTAAATGCGGCGCGTGCCGGTATCGACTTTGCGCTAACCACAGATCAAACGGATCAAATACAACGAATTTCTCGCCAAACTAATCAATATATTAATGATTTAAAAAAGCAGTTTCCTAATAATGTAAACCAGGCGCAAATCGATGTATTAAACGCACGCCTACACTACTTAAAAGATGAACACCAAAAAGCTAAGCGACTAATAGAGCAGCTTGATGAAGATGATACACAAATTCGCTCTGTAGACGGCGCACTCGATAAAGCAAAAGCATTTCACGAACTTGGCTTTCATCAAAAAGCCCAAAATTTATTTGCCCAAATAATTACGCATTGCCAGCGTCATCCAAGTGTAAGCGACACAACCTATTTACGTTATATTCAACAACAACAAAGCGAGCGTCGTGATATTAAAATGGGGCCTAAAGAGTTAAACAACCATGCTGTGAATCAATTTAATAGAGGGCAATTAAATACGGCACTAGAAGCGTTTACTCAAGCATTTAGGGTGATGCCTCGTAATCAGAGTATCGCACTTAACTTATTACAGTGCTTGTTTGATTCGACCAAGCAACAAGGGGGGGATTCGTTTAATATGGGGCTTGCTAAAAAATGCTACGCCTTACTGAGCAAAGCTAAACTACCTGCAGATCAGGCGCAGCGTTTAAATAAAATTTTGCATAAAGCAAAAGATATGCAGCTAGATATTCAAGCCGACTAAACGCGTTAAAGCTTTTTCATTGACGCGGCATTAACGCAGTATCGCAGGCCAGTCGGTAATGGGCCATCAGGAAACACATGACCTAAGTGCGCATCGCACACATTACATACTGCTTCAATACGCTGCATCCCATGAGTGTTATCACTAATATAGGCAATAGCTTCTATTGTTGCGGGTTTTGTAAACGAAGGCCAACCCGTACCGCTATCAAACTTTTCATCTGCGTCAAACAATAAGTTATCGCAACATATACATATATACTTGCCTGGCTCTAACAATGTGCAGCTACCGGAGCTGTGCGGTCGCTCAGTGCCTTTTTTACGAGTAACGTAATAGGCATCTTCAGATAATAACTCTTGCCACTGAGCGTCGGTTTTAATAACCTTTTTCGGCGGCGTTGGATTGCCATTATTGGCAAAATTAATAACATCATTCCACTTCAACATAACAGCCTCTTTAAATGCTTGCTTAGCTATAATCGTATTTAGCTCTATTGGTTAATTATTACGTTATTACATTTGCTTAAGATCAACTTAATCAAATGTAATACTTCGTCTTTCTGAATTAGTCAGTATCTGCTGTAAAAAAGCATCTAGCTCTACTTTTGACGCAGGTAAACTAATACTAAATTGCGTTTGCTGGTAGCTGTGTACTAGCAGTTCATTATTGCGGGTTGAAAGGTGCTTAATATTTTTAATTGCTAACCACTGCGGGCCAGATTTTTTATCAAAAAATCCCGCTAAGCTAAACAATACTAAATGTTTTGCATCGCGCTTAATAAAATCATTAACTTGGTTTCGTGTTTTAAACAGTGGGGTTAATCGGTAACAACAAGAGCAAAAAACAAATACCCATAAGACAAATAAAAATATAAACCAAGGCTGCTCTGTAAGCTTTGTAGTTAGCATTAGCACACTAAGCGCCACACCTATAAACAGCACCACCACCGCTATTTTTTTATTTATAGCGTCCACTTTTAATCCTTATTAAGGCGTTTTTCTGCTGCGGCTTTTTCGGTAGGCTCAGGCCAATCATTAAAAAACACTGTTAAATAACGACTTTTAGCTAAGTACCACAGCACCCATAATACAACCACCATTTGAATCGCTAAAAATAACGAAAAATGATAATAGCTATGAGCCGCTTGAATACTTAACCAAGTTAAGTCTATTACCGCACACAAAATAAGAGGCCAGCGCATATAACGCCAAATCTTAGCTAAGCGTTCACTACTTTTATGAGACTCGCGGGGTCGACGCAAACAAAATAAAATAATTGGTACTATGGCTATAGCGCCAATGGCAATAGCAATAAAAAAATCGTTTTTAGATTTAAAAAATATCGACATCAAATCCAATTCTGGGCGTCGGCTTAACCCTGCCACTATCCAAATAAAGTAAGCTCGTAACAATACCAGCACACTTAAATGAAAGGCGATGGGTGTACGGTAACTGCCGTACTTATCCCAGTACTCTGGGCCATAGCGGCTCATAATTGATTTTTCCTATCGGCAATAGTGCCCAATATAAAAAATGCTGCTAACAAGGTAACACCTAACCACTTAGTGCCAAAAAACAATAACGCCTTAATCAGTAGCGGGCTAAGCCACACAACCACAAAACCAAATCCAAAGGCGGTGATCAATACAAAGCACAGCACTCTTACTATAAAATGACGACGTGCAACCAGCCCTTTGGTTAGCTTTATAATATCGCCTGCGTATAAAGACACTAAGCACACCATTATCAGCATAGATAAATGATATAAATAACTATGCAGCCACTGCCCTACGTTAATTAAAAGTGAATTTAATATATTTAATAAATCAGCCATTATGTTGCTCTAATAAATTAATTAAATCTTCTTCTGTCAGTACATCTATACCTAAGTCTTGTGCCTTAGTTAGTTTAGAGCCGGCCTTTTCGCCTGCTACTAACGCATCGGTTTTAGCCGACACACTACCCGACACTTTAGCACCTAACTGCTGCAAACGTGCTTTGGCGTCATTACGGTTTAATGTGTTTAAGGTACCGGTAAGCACATAAACAAGGCCAGCTAATGGCTGCTCTTGCGCTGAAGGTGGAGTAAGTTCAGGCCAATTAATACCCTGTTCTACCAGCGCATTTACAACATCTAAATTATGCTGTTCGGAAAAAAAGCTACGTACATGGGTTGCTACTATTTCGCCCACATCACTTACTTGAGTTAAACTATCAATGCTGGCATTTATTACGTTTTCAAGGGTTAAGAAATGATTAGCTATATTTTGTGTGGTTGCCTCACCCGCTTCACGAATACCCAATGAGTATAAAAACTTAGCCAACGTTGTCGCTTTAGCGTCTTGAAGCGCAGTAACCAAATTTTTAGCCGACTTTGGCCCCATACGCTCAAGCGATTCAAAATGTCCTTGCTTTAAAATAAACAAATCTGCAGGGGTTTTAATCAGCTCTCTGTCGACGAGTTGATCAACAATTTTATCGCCAAGGCCGTCAATATCGAGTGCTTTGCGCGATGCAAAGTGTTTAATCGCTTGTTTACGTTGCGCCGGGCACACTAAACCACCAGTACAACGCGCTACGGCTTCACCTTCTACTTTTTCTACATGGGAGTCACAAATTGGGCAAGTTACCGGAAACTCAATATCGCGGGCATCATCAGGGCGGCGCTCAAGTACTACTTGCGTTATTTGTGGAATTACGTCCCCTGCACGGCGAATAATTACCGTGTCGCCCACTTTTACGCCTAAGCGCGCTATTTCATCGCCATTGTGCAAGGTAGCGTTTGATACAGTAACACCACCAACAAATACCGGCTCTAAGCGTGCAACGGGTGTAATTGCTCCCGTACGCCCCACCTGAAACTCTACATCGAGTAATTTGGTTATTTCTTCTTGGGCCGGAAACTTATAGGCAATAGCCCAACGCGGAGCGCGTGCTACAAAGCCTAAACGCTCTTGTAAGGCTTTTTGATTTATTTTTATTACCACGCCATCTATTTCATATTTAAGCTCGCCACGGCGCGTTAAAATATCAGTATAATAAGCCAGTGCAGCTTGTGGGCCTTCTACTAATTTTGTTTCAGGGCAAAGTGGTAACCCCCAATCAGTCAATTTTTCTAATTGCTGATAATGATCCTCTGCAATGCTACCGTCGGCTACAAGACCTGTGCTGTAGGCATAAAACATCAGTGGGCGTTTAGCCGTAATTTTAGAGTCAAGCTGGCGCAGGCTACCTGCGGCGGCGTTGCGTGGGTTTACAAATACTTTTTCACCACGTTTTTCAGCTTCAATGTTAAACTTTTCAAAGCCTGCATTATCCATAAACACTTCGCCGCGCACTTCTAGTTCAGCAGGATAATCGCTACCTCGTAATTTAAGTGGCACATTACGAATTGTTTTAACGTTTTGAGTTACATTTTCTCCCGTCAACCCATCACCTCGGGTCGCGGCTTGCACTAGTACGCCATCACGATAAATAATCGACACAGCTAAGCCATCTAGTTTTGGCTCACAACAAAAAGTAAGCTCTTCGGTACTCATTAAACGCTCTTTTATACGGCGATTAAAGGCAATAAACTCATCTTCGCTAAAGGCGTTATCAAGCGATAACATAGGCACTTGGTGCGCTACTTGCTCAAATTTACTTAGCGCAGCACCGCCCACTTTTTGGGTTGGTGAGTCGGCAGTTATTAATTCTGGGTGCTGAGTTTCTAGTGCGCTGAGTTGTTGTAATAAACGGTCGTATTCAGCATCAGGAATACTGGGGGTATCAAGTACATAATAATTGTAACTGTGCTGTTCAAGCGTACTACGAAGATGGTTTATTTGCTCACTAATGCTGCTTGCCATTTTGACCTCAAAAAACATAAAAAAAGCCACTTTGACGAGTCAACGCCCAGTGGCTTATAAAAATTTAACCTATTGCGTTAATTACGCAGAAAATGCACGTACCTGTTCAACATATTGACGAACGCGATCTACGGTCATTTCTTCACGCTGCGCATCTAAAATTTGCGCACCAAATTCGTCGCTAAGCTTTTTAGCTGCACTGTGCAGCATATTAAATGCTGCTAAGCCATCACCTTCACACGGTAAGGTCATAAATAAGCTAACGCCTGCGGTACTAAATTGTTCCATATTATCAATATCGAAGGTACCTGGGTTATACATATTTACTAGTCTAAATAATACCGGGCCTTGGCCTGCTGGATCTAAATGACGATTAAAAAAGCCTTCCTCTGAGTATTTAAACCCTAAGGTGTTTACCGCGGGCAATAATTTACTGCCTTGCATGCTCATTCCATCTGGCATTTGAATATGCACAATCACAAAGTCTGAAACCTCTGCAGGCTCTTCGCTTGGCTCAAGGTCATGCTCTGCCTCAATTACACTAAGGTCATCTTCAATTGGCACTTCTGGCACGCTAGTATCTGTTTGCGGCTCGTTGGCATCAAAATTTAGTTCACCAAATTGTGGTTCTTCTTGCTCAAAGGCAACGCTCTGTGCGGGCTCTGCACTTGGCGAATGAGAGTGAGCTGTGTGTTGTGGTTCGACCCGCTCGTTAGCAGGTATTTCTGGGTTGTCTTTTTTTCGCACTGACCATAAACCGTGTACTAATAAGCCACCTATGACAAATACACTGATCACGATTAAAACCCATCTTAATTCTTCGGCCATCCCCTCACCTTTTTTATTTTATATGCCTAAACCTGTGTATTAGTTAAAACCTAATACGTTTAATTTAACTATGCCTGTGCAAGTTGCACAGCTTGTTCAATATCTACAGCCACTACGCGCGATACACCTGGCTCAGCCATGGTAACACCTGTTAATCTACCAGCCATTTCCATCGCAATTTTATTATGACTAATATAAATAAACTGCACCGATTGTGACATTTCTTCAACCAAACGGCAAAAACGTACCACGTTGGCATCATCTAGCGGTGCATCTACTTCATCCAGCATACAGAATGGAGCTGGATTGAGCCTGAATATAGAAAACACTAATGATAATGCGCTCAGCGCTTTTTCTCCACCACTTAACAAATGAATTGTTGAATTTTTTTTACCTGGTGGTCGTGCCATTATACTAACACCACTTTCGAGTAAATCGTCACTGGTTAATTCTAAATAAGCACTTCCACCACCAAAAACCTTTGGAAATAGCTTTGCAAAGTCTTGGTTAACTTGATCAAAGGTCGCTTTAAAGCGAGTTTTGGTTTCTATATCAATTTTACGAATAGCCCCTTCTAGGGTACTCAGCGCTTTTGTTAAGTCATCTAATTGATTATCAAGATATTCGCTGCGCGCTTTGGCTTGATCAAACTCATCAATAGCGGCTAAATTTACCGCACCTAAGCGCTCCAACTGATTAACAATATCTGCGAGTTTATTTTGTGCTGTGCTTATAATGAGTGTTTCTGGTAACTCATCAAGCACCTGCTTTAGGTTTTGCTTTAACTCTTCTAGCGGTTCAAGCGCCAACTGTGCTTTTATTAATAAACTTTGCTCTTCTATGCTTAATTTTTGATGCTGCTCTTGTAGCGCCACCAGCTCACCTTGTGAACTTTTAAGACTCGCTTGCTTCGTGCTTAAGCTCTCTTTTGCTTGGTTTAATTTATTTTGTAATGTGTTTAAGTTTTTCTCGCCTTGCGCATGCTGTTTAAGTAACTGGGCTATTTTTTCAAGTAGTTCTTGCTCGGGTATTAGCAGCTGGGTTAATTGATCGTGTAATTCTTTTGCACCCTGCTCTGCACTTAAATGCGCTTGCTCTGCATGGCTTAGTTTAGCTTGGCTTAATTGCCACTCGCTACGTGACTGTTGCTCTGCAAGCGTTGCTTGATGGGCTTGCGTTTTATATTGCTCAAGCCTAGCTAATACTTGGCTATAATTTGTATCACTGTGGGTGCGCTTGTTATTTGCAGTAGCAAGATCACTGCTTAAACTTAACTGTTGCTGCTTAAGTGTTTCAAACTGCACTGTTTGATCTTTAAGCACCCCTTTTATTTGTGCTAACTGTATAACCAATTGCTGTTGTTGCGTTTGGTACTGTTGCAATTGCTGCTGGTACTGCGCTACTTGCTCTTTTAACATATCGTTGCGCGTACTCGCTACGGCAATATTTTGAGCCAGCTGATGTATGGTTTCTTTAAGTTCACTTTGCTGCGTACTAAGCTCACTTTGCAGTGCTTTTTGCTGCTCAAGCACTTGGGCTGCGAGTTGTAACTCACCCTCTACATTTTTTAGCTGCGCTGTTTTAAGCTGCAATTGCTTGTGCTTTACCAGTAATGAGTTTTCAGCATTTCGATCTGAGCTTATATGCCAGTTCCGACCATGCAAAGCGGCGGTTTCATCCATTACGGCAATATAAAAATTATCCTCTAATGCTTTAAGTTCGCCGCTTTTACTATAAGCAATACGGCTCAATACTTCAGGGTAAACCCCCTGAGTTATAAATGCCGCTAAGCTATTTTTTACATTTGCCTGATTGCTTTTTGTTGATGCGATATGCCACACACTATTATTTGCCGACTGCTCACTTACATTTAAATGCTCAAGCGATTTAAGTGCTTGTTCAATACAGTGCTCAAACCCGTCTTTAACCTTTAATTGGTTAAATAAGGTGTTGTGGTGCTCGCTCTCATTATCTAGCCCTAATGTACTGCTTAGTCCTGCGATACTGGCTTTTAGCTCGTTAGCTTGCTGGCTAAGTTGCTGATATTGCTGCTCGGCATTGTTTAACTGCGAACTTTGCTCTAAAAGCAGCATTTGGCCTTTACTGTGCGCCGTTTGCTTAGTTGCTAACTCTTGAGTAAGCACTTGCCTTTGTTGTTTTTGAGAAGCTAACTGCTGTTCAACATCGCTACTTTTTAGGTGTGTAATTTGCTTATTTAACTGCTCACTTTGTTCATTAACGTGTTTGCTTTGCTGCTGAGTTTGCTCAATATTATTTGCTTGCATCTGCAACTTATTATTAAGTTGCTGCAGTTGCTCGCTAAGCGATTGCCAATCCTCAGTGTGTTGCTGCTTTAGCTCTAAAGCACTCTCAAGCTCTTGGCTTAACTCACTTACTTGCTCGTTGCGCATTAAGTTGTTTTCTATTGCCTGCTGCAAAGCGTGTTCTAGTTGTTCGCACACTGTTTGCTGCTGCGTTTTAAGCTCTAAACTATGCGTTTGGCGCTGCTGTAGTTTAATCTGATTTTGTTTAAGCGTTTGAATTTGTTGCTTTATGCTTATTTGTTGTTGCTCAGATCGCGTAAGCTCAGTGTGTATTACATGTTGTTGCTGTTGCGCATCACTTACGCTTTCTTGCGAGGCTTGTACTTGGGTTTCTAAGCTTGCAAGTACGTCGTCGTGACCAGAATGAGCCGTTTTAAAAAACGTAACTTGCTCATTTAATTTATTTATTTGTTGGCTTTTTTCGAGTTGTTGTTGGTGTAGTTTTTGCCATTTTAAAACGGCAATTTGCCCTTTTAACGTTCGCTCTTGCGCTTTTAACTCGCGGTATTTTTTAGCATCAACCGACTGCACCGCTAACTTAGTAAGTTGACTTTGTAACTCTTTGCGTACATCGAGTAAGCGCTCTAAGTTTTCACGGGTGCTTTTTATTCGAGTTTGCGTTTCGCGGCGGCGCTCTTTGTATTTAGATACTCCTGCGGCTTCTTCTAAAAACACCCTAAGTTCTTGCGGTTTGCTCTCTATTAAGCGCGAGATCATGCCTTGCTCAATAATGGCGTAACTACGTGGGCCAAGGCCTGTGCCCAAAAATATATCAGTAATATCGCGTTTGCGGCATTTACTGCCATTTAAAAAATACAACGACTGACCATCGCGAGTAACTAAACGCTTTATTGCAATTTGATTACGATCGGCAAAGGTATTAGGAAAGTCGCCTTTGTCGTTATCAAAAGTAAGCTCTACCGAGGCCTGCGAAATAGCTTTACGATTAGTTGAGCCATTAAAAATGACATCGGCCATGGCGTCGCCACGTAAATTTTTAGCCGAGCTTTCGCCAAGCACCCAGCGCACTGCATCAATAACATTAGACTTGCCGCAGCCATTAGGGCCTACAACACAGGTCATTTGATCAGGAAATGGAATTTTAGTTGGCTCTACAAACGATTTAAAGCCTGCCAATTTTATAGTGCTTAAGCGCATCTTTTTGTTATTACCGAATATTATTGGTTATAAACATTAACCTTGCTTTAGTTTTAAGCTTGGCGTTTAAAATTATCTAAAATAATACCGGTTGCCATAGCCACGTTCAGCGACTCAGCCTGACCAAAAGCCGGTATGGTTATTTTATCAGTTACTAATTTGGCACACGCTTCGCGTATACCGTGCGACTCACTGCCCATTAATAACACGCCTGAACCTGTAAATTGAGTGTTGTGCACATTTTCCCCGTCTAAAAAGGCACCATAAATTGGTAATTTTAATGTGGCTAAATACGCAGGCAAATCGACTTGGCTTACCGACACTCTTACAAACGAGCCCATAGTGGCACTAATTGTTTTAGGGTTGTATGCATCGGCGCTATCTGTACTGGTTACAATATGTTTAATACCGTACCAATCAGCAACTCTAATAATAGTGCCTAAATTGCCCGGATCAGATACACCATCAAGTGCTAATATTAAGCCACTGGTTTGTAGTTGTGCTGCTTGTGGCATATTTACAATAGCAATGGCGGCATTGTTACTAACCAGCGTACTTGCTTTTGTTAGCAGCTCTTCCTCGGCGCAAATAAAATTAATACCCAGATACTGTGCTTGATAGGTATTTATAAATGTCTCGGTAGCAAATATATCAACCGCCTTTAATGGGCTGTTTAATAACTCAAGTACGTTTTTTTCACCTTGTACAAGGTATTGATTAAATTGCTTGCGGTACTTTTTTTGGCCAAGTTGGCGAATAAGTTTGAGTTGGTTTTTTGAAATCATAACAGCCCCATAAAATGATGCGCACAGTATAGCAGATCTCATACCGACTTCTGAACTCGAAAAATAGCTAAAGTAGTGAGTTTGGGGTCTTAATACTATTGGCGCTGCGCTCAAAGGTTAAGTTAATCCGCATAAACATTCCTTGTATTGCCTCAACCTGCTGCGACTCTCCTAATATACACACTAACTCTTGATATAACGCGTCGCATGCATGTTTAAACCGCTGATCAACTTGACCTTTACTTGCCAGCAAAAATGCATCGGCAAGAGCATGCTGCCACAGTGCAAAATATTTTAGATCTTTACCTGCTACGTTTTCGCACACAGAGCGTAATCGCACTGCTGCGTGGCCTAAATTTAATGCGGTTAATGCCAAGTCAGTAATAGCGCGAGACTGCGAACCTTGGTCGTAATGAGTGAGTCGTAATAATCGGTCGGCCATCCGCTGGTTATACCAAACAATAGGCGCACTGTGTTTATTAATATCGAGCAGGTCTTGATGGGTTGCTTTAAAAATTCTATGCACTAATAACTGGGCGCTTGGCCCTGTAATTAAATGAAAAACCCAAAATAAAATAGCTACCCCAGTAAAAATAGCCATTGCCGCACTCAGCGTATAATCAATTGAAAATGCTCGGCTCATATCGGTACTTGGGCTCACCAAAATAGAAAACGGTATACAAAAGCCTAATCCGTAAGGCAGGGTTTCTCTATCGGCAAGTAGTAATAAACCAATAAAGTAAGGGCCAGCTAATACCAATATGAGTATTTCTAATTGCCCACCACTGTAGGCTAATAAGTTAAGTGCATAAAAAATACTGACAAAACTAGCAACCACAACTCCAATCATTATCCGCTTTAACACCACACGCAAAACAATGAGTGGAAAACGCGCTAACATAATTGAAAATATCACCGGTAAAATCATAATCATTATTGCTGCCGGCGATCCTGTGCTTACCCAAATACACGCGCCAATAAAAAACACCATAACGGTGCGAAACCCAACAATTATTGCCGCTAACGGATCACGGTAAGTTACTGTGCTAGGTGCATTTAGCAGCCTTGTATCGCGCTCTTCAAGGGCGCGATAAGCACGCAGCAACACTGTTAACTCTGTGGTTATATCAACACTAACATTGAGCATATGCGATTCAAAGGGCAGCTCACTGCTGTTATTCGCACGATATTCGGTTAACTCTCGGCGCAAGTTTTTTACTTGTTCTATGCAATCATCAACACTGTTTGCTTGCGCTATATTTGCTAAAACCTGTTTGAGCTGAGTAAATAATTGAGTCAGTAGCGGGCTCATCAATTTTGTATGGCTACGTTGTAAACGGCCAAATATTTGAATTAACGCCAGTAAAGATAATACTTTTTGCGACAGTTGATTTGCTGCACGAGCGCGCCCAGGACCTTTAGGGCCTTCGTAACGCACCGCGCTAGAATCTTCGTTAACTGCGCCTAAGGTTGCCAAAATGCCATCTATTTGCTGGTGTCGTTCTTCGTGCGAGCCTTGTATGTTTAGCTCAGTAACTAGGTAATTAAGGGTTTGGTTTATTAATGACTTTGCCTGAATTTGCAGCCCATTTTTCACTTTTACTGGCCAAAATAAATGGCTCACAATGCCGGCGCAAATTGAGCCAATTATAATTTCGCTCATACGCGATTGGGCAATACTAAATACAGCTTGGCTACTTACGGTGGTAGGGCTTGCTATTACCAGTAACACTATAATTTCGGCGGTAACCGC
The DNA here is from genome assembly GCF_014163535.1 of Pseudoalteromonas sp. SR45-4. Classification (NCBI taxonomy): domain Bacteria; kingdom Pseudomonadati; phylum Pseudomonadota; class Gammaproteobacteria; order Alteromonadales; family Pseudoalteromonadaceae; genus Pseudoalteromonas; species Pseudoalteromonas sp. SR45-4. Next base: position 60,776 of record NZ_JACJDO010000004.1, on the reverse strand, counting down.
CGCCATAGCAAACCCATAAATAAAATTTGTTTGCCTAACCAAAGCCGATAACGTTGAGTTAATACCCAGCCACAACCCCAGTATGCCCAGTGCTAAGTAAGGGTAAGATATGAGCTGCGTTAATAGTAATATGCCAAACAAGCCGCCTATAACAGTGCCTACTATTTGGCACAGAGCTTTTTCGGCCACTAAGCCACTCTCTGGGCGTATTTGTAAAAACACCGCTGAAACTAAAGCCCAGTAAGGGCGATCTAAATTAAGAAACAAAGCAACTGTAAGCGCCATTGCCATAGCAATTACGCCTTTTAGTGCAAAAATAACAGCCTGCTTTTTAGGTAAAAACAGGTTACGCAGCACAGCCTCCATTAGCGCTCAACAAGTCGAATAGTTGCGGTCATTCCGGCACTAAGCTGAGTATCTGCAGGAAACGCGTCTAATTTAATATCCACCGGAATGCGCTGCGATAAGCGTACCCAGTTAAAGGTTTGCTGAACTTGTGGTAAACGCTGGCCATTACTTTGCGTATTAGTATTAGCAATTGCTTTACCTATACTCATTACCTGACCAGTTAAAGGTTTACCACCACTTAACAAAGCTACATTTGCGTGTTGCTTTAAATGAATAAGAGGGATTTTGGTTTCTTCAAAGTAGCCGGTTACATAAAAAGAGTCTGCTTGTACAATGGCAAATACCGACACGCCTTGAGCAACATAATTGCCTTGGCGTAAATCTAAGTTAATTATGTAACCCGACACAGGTGCAACAACTTGGGTTCTATCAAGGTTTAACTGCGCTACTGCTTGTTCTGTTTTAGCGAGTTCATAGTTTGCTTTTGCTATTTTTGTATTAATTCGCGTTGCTTCTAAACTTTCTTCACTAATTGCTTGTTGGCTGTTTAATGCTATTCGACGCTCGTATTTATGCTTAGCAAGCTCCCAGGTATATAATGCATTTTCGGTACTGGCTTTACTGCGCTCTAGCGCTGCCTGATAACGCTTAGCATCAACACTAAAAAGCAGATCCCCTTGCTTTACACTTTGCCCGTCAATCATGTTTAAATGAGTTACCCAACCAGACACATCTGGCGCTACCGTAACTATATTGGCTCTAATGCGGCCATCGCGGGTCCATGGTGTATGCATGTAATCATTCCATACCCAACGCCCTGCAAATACGGCCATAAAAATAACCAGTACTGTAACTAAAATACGTAAATATTTGGCCATTAAATTATTCTTCCACTTAATAAATATACGGTTAATGCTAAGTAACATACAAATAAAGACACCTCAAACCAGGCAACCCGCCAAATGCGATCGTGCCAATCTAAACGGTGCAAAATAAAACGACTCAGCGCTGTTAATAAAAATGCTATGGGAAAATAAACAACCAAAGGACTAAATTCTAGCCCTCCTAAAACAACAGCCTGAAGCATAAAAAGGTATCCTATTTTAGTTTTTATAAGTGGATAATTAAGCTCAGTATAGACTGAGCCTGACGAGCTTATAATAGAATGATATGTAAATAACCTAAATTCAGGTTAAATAACACCAAATTACTGCATAACGGTATTAAATAAACACGACTAAAAAATTATACTACTTTTATGGGACGCAAAAAAATAGGGCACGCTTTAAGGGTGCCCTATTCATTAGTATTTTCTTTAGTTTAATACTTATTTTTATATGCCCATAAGTGCAAAAGCTCATGCGCAATGGTTGCTGCAGCAATGGCGGTTACTTCACTTTGATCATACGCTGGCGATACTTCTACTACATCCATACCTACCATATTAATGCCTTTTAAAGCACGTAATATTTTAAGCACTTTGTCTGATGTTAAACCACCACACACGGGAGTGCCTGTACCAGGTGCAAACGCAGGATCAAGGCAATCAATATCAAAGGTTAAATAAACCGGTAAATCGCCTACTCGCGCAATTATTTGCGCAGCAATATCGTTTGCCGATAAATCGTTGGCTTGCATGGCATCAATCACTGCAAACCCATGCTTGCTTTGATCAAAGTCGGTGCGAATACCAATTTGAATACTGTGCTCTAAATCAATTAACCCTTCCATTGGTGCATGATAAAACATGGTACCGTGGTCGTAGCGTGAGCCATTACTGTAAGTATCTGTGTGGGCATCAAAGTGCACCAAAGCCATTTTGCCATGTTGTTTTTCATGCGCACGTAGCAATGGTAAAGTCACAAAATGATCGCCACCTAGCCCTAACAAGGTTTTACCTTGGCTTAATATTTTACTCGCGGCTTGTTCAAGCTGCGCCGTAAAATACTCAGCGTCGCCTACCGGATAAGTAAAGTCTCCAGCATCGGCCACTTTTAAATGCTCAAATAATGGAAACGTCCATGGATACTTAGTGCCTTCCCACGCTAAATGCACCGATGCACGACGAATCGCGTCTGGGCCTAAACGTGCACCTGGGCGGCCCGAGGTCGCCATATCAAATGGTAAACCAAGCACTACTACATCAGCGTCAATCGCGGTAATATTTTGCACCATAGGACAACGTAAAAAGGTCATCCCATTGGAATACAATGAGTGATCTGGATGATCAAACAAAGTCGACATACTTATAGCTCTTCTAAATAAGTGTAGCCATCAAGGCCATTTTGCAATTCGTCTAAAACGCTTTGCTGTTCGTGTTCTGCAATTTTGCTACTTACCAACTGCTGATACGACTGCTGAAAACTCTCAACGTCTAAATGCACGTAACGCATCATATCGGCTACTGTATCGCCTTGGTTTATTTCGGTAATGCTGGCTACGCCGTGCTCATCCATATTCACCATAGCGCTGTGCGTATCGCCAAATAAATTATGCATATCACCTAATATTTCTTGATAAGCACCCACCAAGAAAAACCCCATTAAATATGGTTTATCTGCACTAAACTCAGGTACTGGTAGTGTACTTTCAATGCCTTGACCATCAACATAATGATTAAGTGCACCGTCAGAATCACAAGTAATATCCAGTAATACTGCACGTTTTTTTGGCGCTTCGGTTAAGCCACTTAATGGCAACACCGGAAACACCTGATCAATTCCCCACGCATCTGGCAGTGATTGAAACAACGAGAAATTTACAAAAAACTTATCGGCTAAACGTGCATTAAGCTCGTCAATTATTGGCCGATGAAAACGGTTTTTGTTGTCCATGTGCTTATTAAGCTCATAACACACGCGTAAATTTGTTTGCTCAGCCCACGCACGCTGGGTTAAGTTTAGTAACCCCATTGCAAACTGATTATGTGCTTCGGCTAAATCCCCTTGGCTATCGTGATAAATCTCAATTAATGCACGGTCATCAGTTAATACATGCAATTGCTGCCACGACATCCACATATTTTTAAGTAACTGCGGGGCATCATCAGCCGGTGCTTCAATTTCTTCAGGTGTATAACTTTCAGTACCAATCACATTTGAAATAAGCACAGCATGGTGCGCGGTTAATGCCCGCCCCGACTCCGAAATAATAGTTGGAAACGGCTGTTCATACTGCTTACAAATGTCGCCTATGGTGTACACAATATTGTTAGCGTATTCAGCTAAGCTATAGTTCATTGAGTTATGTGACTGGCTACGAGTACCATCGTAGTCAACAGCTAAACCACCGCCCACATCAAGACACTCAATTTTTGCACCTAGTTTACGTAACTCGCAGTAAAAACGTGCTGCTTCGCTTACACCTAAACGTACATCACGAATATTCGCCATTTGCGAACCTAAGTGAAAATGCACCAACTGGACTAAATCAAGTTGATCCGATTCTTTCAAACGATTAACCACATGCAAAACTTGTGATGCCGATAAACCAAATTTTGATTTTTCGCCGCCACTTGCTTGCCATTTACCTTTACCTTGCGATGCCAAGCGCACGCGAATACCAATGCGTGGCTTTACATTTAATTCTTTAGCTTGGCTAAGAACCATGTCGAGTTCAGAGAGCTTTTCAAGCACTATGTATACTTTATGGCCTAGCTTTTCGCCTATTAGCGCTAAGCGTACATATTCTTTGTCTTTGTAACCGTTACATACAATCACCGCACTGGTTTTTTCAGCCAATGCAAGTACGGTTAATAACTCTGGTTTGCTACCTGCTTCTAAACCTAGTTGTTTTTTTTCTAGTTGTGCTTGGCTGGCAACAATTTCTTCAACCACTTCACGCTGTTGGTTTACTTTAATTGGGTAAACTAATAAATAATCTTTAGGGTAGCCGTAATCTGCAATCGCGGTATTAAATGCAGCACATAAGCTGTGCACACGATGATGTAATATTTGCGGAAAACGTACTAATGCAGGCAAACTTAAGCCTTTATCTTCTAGTTGCTTAGCAATGTCCGTCAGTGCAATAGTTTGCTCTGGCGCATCGGCTTTAGGGGCAACATATACATCACCTTGTTCATTAATACCAAAAAAACCTTGGCTCCAATGACGAACATTGTAGCTCGTACGAGCTTGTTCTAGTGATGTTGTTTCTTTCATTTATCTTTCTCTTTTATTTAGAAATGCCGAACTGGCTAATTGCGCGCATTAAAAGAAAAATAGCGGTTTAAGTCCAACAAGAATTTTTACTCGTAACGAGTAAATTTTAATGTTAAAAATTAGAAACAAAGTAACGCTAAAGATCATAGCGCCTCAGAGGCAGGTAACATAAAGGAAGAATCTAAATTGCGCTTAATATACGGCTTTTATTACAACTTTTGTTATTAAGGATTGCAGATATATAGCGTAAAATTAGTTGCTAAATTGCGGCTTGAAAAGCCAATATTAGCGATATTAAAATAAAAACAGGGTACAAGCTAAAGTCGGATAAACGCAGCGCCACCCGACAAATTATAGCTTATTTAATAACTCACCTAGTCCAATACTTTTATCTGATTGAGTGATGTTATATTTATATGCGTTTGAAAATAGTACTTTCCTGTTTTTTTACCCATAGCGTAAAAATCAATTATCATACGTTTAGCCTCGCCCGTAACTTCAACTGTTTTATTAATAAAATATAAATCGGGCGAAGTTCCATACTTTTTTATAAAAGCATTTACTGTTCTAGGGTGAATAGCGACACTCACATTTCTTCTATCTCTATAATCCAATTCTGTATTTAAATAGATACCACTGTTTTGAATGCCCGCCGCCTTTATTGATAACTTAAATACGCCTTTTATTCCTGCAGGAGCGACTTCTTCGGTGAGGGCAATTAAATTCATAGTGCTGGTTATATCCGAGTTAGATATAACTTTAGGTGTTGATGTACACCCACTAAGAATTAAAATAGAAATTAAAACAAAATACTTCATCTATACAACTTCCTTGTTAATCAAATTTGTGAGGCTAGCGTACTTTTACTTAAGCCTAATATTAATAATAAATGAGCTACTATAATACGCTATAAGCAACTTTATTAGTTTAAAAATATATTATGCGCCCTTAAATAAAACGTAGTATTTATTAGTCGCTTTTACCTAAACAAACACATGGCGCAAAAATAATGCCGCTAATTAGTCTTTTTTATCTATCGTTATTTCAAGCGTTTTGCTATTCCCAGCAAACCACTTCTGAACATACAAAGATCCAACAATAGGGGCAACGCCTTCATCTGGGACTTCTTTGTAACGAACACTGTTTTTTGTTTCTTTTTCGTATTCAAAAGTTACTACTTTTTTCGACATAAAATACTCCTTATACTCACATTTATACCTAGGATAATAATTTAATAGTTTTAACAAATAACTTAAAGTATTGCTACGTAATCATTTTTAAATAATCTAAAAATATTTTTCCGCTATAATTACGTATTACATTCAAGGCTGTCATACTCTTTAAAAGTGTTGGTTAATATTACCGCCCCCTTACAAGCCAAACGCGTAGAATATAAACCAATTTAAAACAATACCTTAACTAAATTAATACTTAAATGAGTACTGCTTTCAGTTTAAAAATAATGGTTATTTAACCCATAAATTTAATCTTTAATTAAAGCATCTAAGAGAGCTTGAAGTTATTATTTAAGCTGCTATATTGGAGCTATGAAAACATATATTTTTTTATTTAATTATATTATTTGTTTGGGGAGCTTCGCCCTAAAATTCCCCGCTTAAGCGGACGCTTCTCTGCGTCCATCTGTTTCACAGAATTTACTATTAATTTTTAATTTAACTTTTAATTTAGGCCATTCTCGGCAAGCTCTCTATCGCCTAGATTAAAGTGAGATTTAAATATTACTGTGTTTTTATTATCAATATTATTTATGCGCTATTGTTTAGCGTGTGGCAAATTTGGTTATTAAATACAGTAAAAGCATAAAGTTTCTTCGTTTAGTTTTAAGCAATATAAACGAAGATCAGTAATTATTTAATCTTATTAAAGGAGGTGAATAGCCGATTGATATTGTTTCTTTAATTTTTAGTTTACTAAAAGCAGAAGTAATTAATTTGTTATTTATTAATAGGTGATGATATGTCTAAAAATGATATGAAAAAACCACAGTTATCGTTAAAAGAAAAACGTAAGTTAAAACAAGAATCGAATACAACAGAAGTAGCAAAGCCAAGGAAAAAGAGAAAGGCTTAAGTTACTTTAAGTAACGCTAACTTTTAATGTTATTAGCTATGCCTTTAATTAGGCAAATAAAGTGAGCTGCGGTGGTTATTTACGATGAAGCCGAACGTGGATCAGCCGGCTTATCGGTAGAAAGAAACTAACCCCGCTCCACTTTTAATGCGAATAATTTATAAGTAACTAACGTTTATTTTCGACAAAGTCTGGAGGTAACTTACCTTGATTGTTGTTAGGGTTTTAGTTTGTGAAAAAAGCATTTTAAATTAATCTATTATTTATTGTTTAGGTGGTGAATATGTCTAAAAATGATAAGAAAAAACCCGCTTTATCGTTAAAAGAAAAACGTAAACTGAAAGAATCAAATACTGTTGAAGTTGCAAAACCAAGAAAGAGAAAATCTAAGTAATAACAAAAAAGGGCGCCAATAACATTGGCGCCCTTTTTTATGCTCTAACATAAGCTGTATTATTTATATAAACCTTGCTCAGTAGCCATTTTTTTCGCAATTTGTGGAGCCGTCCAAAGTGATGGTAACAACACAAAAGATACTGGTACGGCGGTTACTACAATAAACGACTGCAATGCAGAAATACCACCTGAACCTATCGAAATTAATATTGCTGCCATAACTCCCATCATAATGCCCCAAAACACTCTAATGGGTGTTTGCGGATGATCGTTACCTGTCATTACCATAGATACCGAGTAGGTCATAGAGTCACCCGTGGTTGCTACAAATATTGTGGTTAAAATTAAAAACAACACCGATATAACAAAGCCTATAGGCAGCTGCTCAGTAATGGCCAACAGCGCAGCGGGTAAATTTAAGCCCGCAAAGGGTTCTGAAATAACACCCGGGTTTGCTAACTCAAAAAATATTCCTGAACCACCCACTATCGTAAACCAAAAACAAGTAATAACAGGAGCAATTATTGAGATAAGCGTGATCATTTCACGAATAGTACGGCCGCGCGAAATTCGTGCAACAAACATAGCCATTAAAGGTCCGTAACCTAAAAACCAGCCCCAAAAGAATACTGTCCACCAATCTAACCAAGCGGAATCGGCACGAAAGGTGGCCATAGGAATAAAGTTATTAATATAAAGCCCAAACGAATGAATATAGCTATCAAAAATAAAGGCAGTAGGCCCCATCAGCAAAATAAACAGCATTAACGCCACGGCTAAAATTACATTAAAGCGACTGAGTAATTGAATTCCTTTAGTAACACCACTTACGGCAGATAGAGTATAAATTGCAATTAAACTAAATAAAATGGCCACTTGAGTGGTGTAAGTATCTGGAATACCAAATAGTTTTTCTAAACCAAAACTTACTTGCAAGCCTAAAAAGCCAATAGGGCCTACCGTGCCTGCCACTACAGCTATAACACAACACGAATCGACAATAGCACCAAATGCGCCTTTCATTACGCGATCGCCAAATACCGGATACAACAAAGTACGCGGCTTAAGCGGTAAACCTTTTTCGTAATGTAAATGCATATACACTATGCCAGTCAGGCTGCCTAAAATAGCCCAGGCTAAAAAACCCCAATGCATAAAGCTTTGCGCTAAAGCATTAAATGCAGCCTCTTTAGTGCCTGATTCACCACCAAAAATTGGCGGCGGCGAAATAAAATGTGCCATTGGCTCAGCAGCAGCCCAAAACACCCCGCCACCAGCAAGGAGTGTACACATAATAATGCTGATCCACTTAAAGGTAGTAATTTCTGGCTTTTTTAAGCCACCTAATACCACTTTCCCGGTACGTCCAAAGGCTAAAAACAACCCAATTATAAAGGTCGAAAGCAATAATATTTGCCAAAAGGCACCAAACGTTTTAGTAGAAAAAGCAAAGGCGGTATTGATCCAACCCGACATCAAATCAATATCATAAAGTGCTAGCACAGCAAATAGCACAAGAATGCCACCACTGATTAAAAATACCGGTATATCAACCCCTGCCAAATACTTTATTGTAGATGAATGCTCATCCTCATGTTGTTTTGTTACTCCAGTGGTACTCATTTATCGTCTCCTGATGGATTTTTAGTTACCGACATAGCGACATACCACAACACCCACCCTAAATACGAAATTACACAATGAAGCGACGCTAATCAAAAGGTTAAATTACCTATTGATCTTGCTTTATTTCGAGTTTAGAAAATGCCATAACAAATATCTTAACTGCCAATTTGTGAATATTTTACCCTTTTCAGCAACCTAATCCAACGGTACTCTAATTATTAATAGTGAATTTACACAATAGCAAAGCCTTGCTTACAGCTATTTTTAATAATAAACAAATATAAAACAACAATTTTGAAGGAACTGGGCAAACAGAAATGGCAATATAAATAAAGAGATGCAAAAGTGTAGCTGTAAAACAAGCTGCATAAGGCTAAGTATATTAATAGTCAAATGCATAATTAATCTCGTAATAAATTTAATATGTATTGATAGTATTTTTGTAAAATAACTAAGAGAGTGTTTTGAATAAACTTATTGATGGTTTTTAAATTATTAGCAACGCGTATAACATACATAAAAAAAGCGCTTAATAAGCGCTCTATTACTTTAATAAATACCGATACTTACACTAATACTTGACGCGTGTTTGCTATAAAGTGATGTACTTCACGCTCAATTTTAGGGTCAACAGGCTCATCTGGTCGACGATCATTCGGGCAAGGCATTCTTGGCGTAGTACCAAATAAGCGACAAATTAATGGACGCTCGTCATATACAGTGCAGCCATTGGGACCAAGATGTACACAATTGAACTCGTTTAACGCCGCTTCATGCTCGGCATCTGTTTTTACCGGTAAGCGCGACATTTCCTCTGAAGACGTTGTTACTGGCCCGCAACAGTCGTGGCATCCTTTTACGCATTCAAACGCTGGAATATTAGCGCGTAATCGTAAAATTACTTCCTGATTTTTGTACATCACTATTTATACCCTTTATTTTTGCAACGCACTGACGCGGCAACTTTACTAATTTCTCCACAACGCATCAAAGCGATGCCTAAGCCTAGAGTGGCTAGATCAGCTATAGTACGCTTTGCACTGCCCAAAAATCAAGCTAAGTTAGCATTTAGTTACGCCATAGCGCTAATATACACAGCTTATAAACTAAATATTATTTATTAAGCAGGATGAATAAAGTAGTAAGCTGGCTGTTGTTATTATTTTACTTAAACACTTTGTTACCTAAAAATACTGTTTAAAATTACTCAGCTATTTATACTAGTGTAAATGAAAAATATTTTTTGAGGTAGTTGTGCAGATCATACAAGGTATGGAGTATTTTTTTTCGGGTTTTAAATTAATTACTCAAAAGGGATTAAAGCGTTTTGTGTTTATTCCGTTGTTAATTAATATTTTACTTTTTGGTAGCTCGTTGTTTTTTTTATTTGGCTGGTTAAGCGACAGTTTTAGCTACATAAATAATATGCTACCCGAGTGGTTAAGCTGGCTTGAGTGGTTAATGTGGCCCATTGCCCTGTTAATAGTGCTGTTTAGCTACAGTATGTTATTTACTGTAATCACAAACTTTATTGCCGCACCTTTTAATGGTTTACTCAGTGAAAAAGTTGAGTTGCATTTAACAGGTCAAAAAATTAATGATGATGGCTTGGCTGAATTATTAAAAGATGTGCCACGCATGCTTGGCCGAGAGTGGACAAAACTTTGCTATTACCTTCCCCGCGCCATTGGCTTTTTTATATTGTTATGGGTGTTGCCGGTTATAGGGCAAATACTGTGGGTGCTTTTTTCGTGTTGGATGTTTGCCGTGCAATACCAAGATTACGCGTTCGATAATCATAAAATCAGCTTTAAGCAAATGAAAACCGATTTACAAAGCAAGCAAGGTTTATCGTACGGGTTTGGTTTTGCAGTAATGTTGCTAACAGCCATTCCGTTGGTAAATTTAATTGTAATGCCTGTTGCTGTTTGTGGTGGCACCAAGTTATGGGTTGATAACTTTCGCAGCCAATACCGAACTCAATAATATGAAATAAAAAATGGGTCACTTGACCCATTTTTTATTTAACCTTAACTCTGGTTATTTACTAATTCATCATTAGCTATACAAGCTTTGTGGCACTTTGGTCACATTTAAATGCACGGTCACTTCCTCGCGATCATGATATAAATGCTTAGCTTGTAACTCATAGCTTATACCGTATTTTTCTAGTTCAGCTCTGATCATGCTTAAACACTCGTAAACACTATCAAAGCGTTTTTTCATTGGCAGCTTTAAGTTAAAAATAAGCTCTTTAGCATATGCATTTACTGCCCAGTCAATCATTAGGCTGGTTACTTTAGTTGGCTTTTCTACCATGTCGCATACTAACCAAGTAATGTTGCGTTTTTCTGGGCGATATTTAAAACCATCGGCTCTAAAATGTTTTACCTGCCCTGTTTGCATTAAATCGTCGTTCATTGGGCCATTATCTATCGCGCTTACAAACATACCACGGCGTACTAACTGATAAGTCCAGCCACCTGGGCACGCCCCTAAGTCAACACTGCGCATGCCGGCTGCAACGCGCGACTCACGTTGTTGTTCTGGAATAAACACATTAAATGCTTCATCTAATTTTAAAGTAGAGCGGCTTGGTGCATCGCTTGGCATACGTAAACGCAAAATACCCATAAAAAATGGCGAGTTATTAAAGCTATACGAGTAACCCACATAAGCGGTGTTGTTAGTTAAAAACAGTACATGCATTACTGGGCGGTTTGCTTTTGGCTCGCGCAGTACAATATTACGTTTTTCGAGGGCTTTTTTAAGGGGTGTTGATATTTTTTTACAAAAGGTTAAAAGCTCTTTGCCCTCATTGGTATCGGGGGTTTCTACACGAAGCTCAGAGCACAAGGTAAAATCTTTAGCAGCCTCTACAACGGCCCCTACACGATCTTCTACTGGCATGTTTTCGATCAGCGTACCGGCAAACCATTGACGAGCAAACACCATGTTTTTAAAATCGACTTTTTTAATTATTTCGTCGCCATGCTGCGCGTCAAAACACTCATAAATAACATAACCGGTATTTGGCTTTGCTTTAACATAACCGGCAAAACCTTGCTCGGCAGCGTGGAACGTTATTTCAGCAGCGGCATCGTTTTCAAACCCACTACGACAGTAAATTACAACACTAGACATATTAACCCTTTAAAACTTAAATCGTGCAACTTGCACTAAAATAACAATCCAACCAATAATAAAGCATAAACCACCCAATGGGGTTATTGGGCCTAGCCACTTCATGCCTGTTATGGCAAGTAAGTATAAACTGCCACTAAAAAGCAGTGTGCCCGCAATAAAAAAACCGCCAGCCCAATTGAGGTTTATACCCCACTTAATTAACACCGCCACAGCTATTAGCGCCAATCCATGCACCATTTGGTACTCGGCCGCGGTTTTAAACACACCTAATGAGTACTCCGACAGTCGGCTTTTTAAACCGTGGGCGGCAAATGCCCCTAACATTACCGACAGCATACAAAAAAAGCTCCCGGTCATTAAAAATAATTTAATCATTTATTGCTCTCTCGAATACTTATTTATAAAGCGCACAGCACTTTGCACTGCAGTTGCTCGATTTTGCGCCTCACTAACGCCACTTTTTTTACGCGGTTTTAGTGAGTGGTCGCCATCGGGTAGCCAGCAATATTCTGGTTGCTTGGGCATTAACATAGTAGCTAGCTCCTCACGAGTACCAAACGTATCGCGCTCACCTTGTAATACTAAAAATGGGCAGCCTATATCAGCAAAGTGATCGGTGCGTAGTTTTTCTGGCTTACCTGGCGGATGAAACGGATAACCAAACGCTAATACACCTAAAATAGCATGCTCGCTAGTACAGGCAAGCATTGACGCCATTCGCCCCCCCATAGATTTACCACCAATAAATAACGGCAACCCTGGCTGTGCATGGCTAAGTATTTGCTCATAGTAGCTAAGCAATTTAGGTGCGCGATCGGGTGGGCGGCGTTTATTGGTTTGTTTCGCTATTTGCATATATTCAAAATCAAATAAGCCAACATCAATCCCTTGCTCACTAATGAGTTGTGCTATATTTTGCATAAACTCATGGTCGCTACCTGCTCCTGCACCATGGGCAAAAATAAACTGTGCTATAGCTGGCTGCTGCGTACTTTTAAACCATTTAATCATATTAATACTCTTGTTCTTGCTCTACTAAGCTCAGCATCCATTCTTTAAATGACACTATTTTACCCATTTCTGTTTGCGACTCGCGCAGCACTAAATAATAAGCGTTTTTACTCTCTAAACTATGATTAAACGGGATCACTAATCGTCCGGCGTCAATATCGGGCTTAGCGAGTACACTATTGCCTATAGCCACACCTTGGCCATGCACTGCGGCTTGTAACACCATAGATGAGTGACTAAAAATAGGCCCTTGGTTAACTTGCACATTACGCACACCGGCGGTTTTCATCCATGTTTTCCAATTTTTACGTGTGGTGTCGTGCAATAAGGTATGGTGCGCTAAATCACTGGGTTGATTAAGTGGCTTAATGCCATTTAATAATAGCGGGCTACATAGCGGCACTAAATACTCGGTATGTAACTTAAAAGTTTGCACCCCACTCCAATGCCCACGGCCATAATAAATAGCAACGTCGACATCGTCGGTTAAAGAGTTTTCGTCTAGATCTTGCGCTTTTATTCGCACGTCTATTTCTGGGTGTAACTCATTAAATAAACTTAATCTGGGTACTAACCACTGAATCGCAAAGCTTGGCGTTAAGCTTACCGTTAAAGAGCCTTTTGCACCCCGTGCTAGTAATTTTTCAGTGGCGTCTATTAGTTGGGTAAATATTTCTTTTATATCGAGAAAGTAACCCTGCCCTTCTTCGGTTAATAATAACGAGCGGTTTCTGCGTATAAATAGCTTTAAGCCTAAATGTTCTTCTAATGTTTTTATTTGATGACTTACAGCGGCTTGCGTTACATATAGCTCTTCTGCAGCTTTGGTAAAACTTAAATGACGTGCTGCTGCTTCAAAGGCTTTAAGCGCGTTTAATGGAGGGACCCGTCTTGACATGATAACCACGCTTTGAATTAGTTTTTCTTATGCATGGAATTATATATTTAAGGTGTAAAAAAAGCGACCTTAGTCGCTTTTTAAATATTACCTAATATAGGTTATAAATTATAAATCGCTGGCACTGGTATCAAGCGGTGCGAAGCTTTTAATTAAATCATCTACGGCTTTCATTTGCGTTAAGTAGCCTTCTAATTTACTCAATGCTAGTGCACATGGGCCATCGCATTTTGCTTCATTTGGATTTGGGTGTGCTTCTATAAATAAGCCCGCAATACCAAGTGCCATACCACTGCGAGCAAGCTCTGCTGCTTGGGCGCGACGACCATCAGCCGAATCTGCACGGCCACCTGGGCGTTGTAGTGCATGGGTAGCATCAAAAATAACAGGTGCCATTACTTTCATGTCGTCCATGCCGAGCATATCAACCACTAAGTTATTATATCCAAAGCTTGAACCACGCTCACACAGTGCCACGTTGTTATTACCTGCTTCGTTAAATTTAGTAATAATATGGCGCATTTCGTGTGGGGCTAAAAACTGTGGTTTTTTTACGTTTATAATTGCGCCGGTTTTTGCCATAGCAACAACCAAATCTGTTTGGCGGGCTAAAAATGCCGGTAACTGAATAACGTCAACTACTTCAGCAACAGGTGCTGCTTGATGTGGTTCGTGTACGTCGGTAATTAACGGAATATTAAATGTTTTTTTAATTTCTTCAAATATTTTTAAACCCTCGTCTAAACCCGGGCCGCGGTAAGAGTTGATTGATGAGCGATTAGCTTTATCAAACGACGCTTTAAATACATAAGGGATATTTAATTTAGTGGTTACTTCTACGTAATGCTCTGCAACACGCATGGCTAAATCACGAGACTCTAATACATTAATACCGCCAAACAATACAAACGGTTTGTTGTTTGCAAGTTCTATGTCATTAATTTTAATAATTTGGTTGTTCATTTTTATTCCTTATGGTGCAACTGCTTGCATCATTAATCCACAAATATAAGCCATATAAGTACCTACGCCATAGCCAAGTACCGCTAATAATACACCTACAGGAGCAAGCGACGGGTGAAATGCAGCGGCAACAACGGGTGCAGATGCCGCGCCGCCTACGTTGGCTTGTGAGCCTACCGCCATATAAAATAACGGTGCTTTAATTAGTTTAGCTACAATTAACATTAAGCTCGCATGGGTAAGCATCCATATAATGCCAATTACAAAATACATTGGTGTTTCAAAAATCGCCGTTATATTCATGTGTAAGCCGATTGATGCAACCAAAATATACAAAAATGTAGAAGCAACTTTCGACGCGCCAAACGATTCTATATGGCGTACTTTAGTAAACGATAAACTAATACCAATAGTGGTTGAGATCACGATTAACCAAAAAAACTTACTGTTTAAGCTGTACTCTTGTGCCCATGGGAAATTAGCACCAAAGTAAGGGCCTAAAAAGTCAGCACAAAAATGTGCCAAGCCGGTAATACCAAAGGCAATGGCAATAATCATCATATAATCGTTAAGCGTTGGCATGCGCGCATGCTCAGCATGATATTTTTCAACCCGGTTTTTAAGATCTTCAATGGCGCTGGTATCGGCACCTGTTCTTGCATCAATGGCTTTATGATTCGCTGCCATTAATAATAAAACGGCCATCCATAAGTTAGCAACAATGACATCTACCGTCACCATGGCCGAAAATATATCACCGCCAACTTCAAACATTTCTTTCATTGATGCTTGATTAGCACCGCCACCAATCCAGCTACCCGCTACCGTGGTCATACCGCGCCATACGGCATCGGGGCCATGTCCGCCAATTGCTTCTGGGTACACTGCGCTCATAATTAAAATAGCTAAAGGGCCACCAATAACAATACCTGTAGTACCGGTTAAAAACATAATAAGTGCTTTGGGGCCTAAGTTTATAATGGCTTTTAAATCAATACTTATAGTCAGCAGTATTAAACACGCTGGTAGTAAATAGCGTGACGCTACGTAATATACGTTTGATTTATTGCCATCAACAATACCAAAGGTATTAAGTAATGAGGGCAAAAAGTAACATAACAGCAAAGCGGGTACATATTTATAAAATGCTTTAAAACCTGGGTGCTGGCTGTTAGAGGTTTTAAACACAAACCCTAAAATAATAGCCAGTAAACCAAGTACCACAGCATCGTTAGTAATTAATGCAGTTTGGGCTTCAACCATAGTTATTCCTATTTTTAATGGTGAGTTTTATTATTTTTGTCTTCTAGTTCTTCTATTTGGTGTTGAATAATCTCTATTGCAGGATCGTCTGGGCATTCATCTACAAAAAACTGTAAATCGTCACGTGCCATTTTAGGGCAACCTAACTGATTGAGTAAATACCCTCTGTCGCGTCGCTCATAAGGGTCATCACCAATTATATCCATCAGCATTTCGACACAGTTTAACGCATGACCAAATTTATTTTCGCTAATAAACGACCACTTTTGCTGGGCTAAAAATAATTTATATACTTCGTCGTCAAAAATAAGCTCAAGTGGCTCTTGCTCTTGGGCGTTATCTTCATCAACGTTTTCAGGAATGATATACCAGCTTTGTTGGCCACTGCTTGGCTCAATGGTATAGCCTTCTTCATCACTCATAGCTACATGTATACCAATTTCACCTTGGGTAATACTTACGCAAGCGTCTAGTTTGGCATGTTGTAAAAAATGGCTGAGTAAAATAGCAAGTGTTGTTGGTGAACCACTGCGCATAGTTAATGTATAGCTTATGCAATTTAACTTGTACTCTGGCACCTTTAAGCTAGAAGCACTAAATAGCCATTCACTATAAAAACGATCTAGTAGCTTATCTAAACGCACATGTTCGTCAGATGTTTGCAGGCACAAAGCATCTATTTCCTGTTCAAAGGAAGTTAAAATTTCATAGCTAGGCGTTAAGTCAATCTGAGGGTCCCATTTAGATTCGGCTTGAATACAACGATAAATCGCCGGTGGCAAAAAATCATCATAAGCTTCATCAAAATAAGAGTCATCGTGTTCATCAAACCCGAGGGTGGTCATTCATACTACAACATTTTAGAAAACGAAGGCGTAGTTTACCTACTTTTTAAGCTAGATACCAATGTAGAGGGGCTTGAATGTGAACTTATGTTTAGAAATAGTTGAGCTTTGTACACAATTATACAAAGCTCAATTGGACTATTTATTACTTATAAAAGCAGTGCCGATTTAGCGGTTGCTAAATAACCGATAGCTAAAATAACCAAAGTGTTAAAAATGGTATAAGCTACTTTGGGTGCTGTTTTTGTTTGTTTTGAGCTAACAATACCAACGGCAATATAAATAATCACTAGCACTATTTTTTCTAGTAACCAATATTGCTCAAACGGATTAATTTTAGCGATCCCCATTAGCATTAATGCTGACACAAGTAACAAAGTGTCTATGCCGTGGCTGCCAATAAACACCAGTTTATTTTTTGCCAACTTACCACTACCCATACGTGAAAATGAGCGTACATAAAATAAAATTACACTCAACATCGCAATCGCCATGTGTGAATGTTTAACTGCTAAATAATCCATAGTTTTAATACTTCTGTTTAGTTAAATGTTTTTATTTTTAAAAACGAATAAGCAGCGCAAATATTACACTGCTGTAATTTAGTTTAAGAGCACTGTGCAAGTGTAACGCGATCGTTATTGCCTAAGTCTTTCACTGTTTTAATATTTATAAATCCCATTAGTGCAAAACACTGGCTAACCGCACCACTTTGCTCAAAACCATGTTCGATCAAAAGATAACCTTTAGCGTGAAGATAGTCACGTGATTGGGTAATTATTTGTTTTATATCAGCCAGTCCATCATCATCGGCAACAAGTGCTGAGAGCGGCTCAAAGCGCACATCACCTTGCTTAAGATGTATATCGGTTGTTTCTATATACGGCGGGTTAGATACAATTAAATCAAACTTTTCACCATCAAGCGCGCTAAACCAATTACTTTGCTTTACTTGCACATTATTAATGGCTAATCGCTGCTGGTTACGTGTAGCAAGTGCAACAGCATCGCTTACTCTATCTACTGCAGTAATTTGCCAAGTGGGCATTTCGCTCCCCAGTGCTAACGCGATTGCGCCAGTGCCTGTGCCTAAATCGAGTACCTTTGCATTACTTGGCACCGCCATTTCAAGCGCTTGCTCTACTAAGATTTCGGTATCTGGACGCGGTATCAAAGTGGTGGCATTAACCTCTAGCGATAAACTCCAAAACTCACGTTGCCCTGTAATATGTGCAACTGGCTCGCCATTTAAACGCCTTTGGCAAAATGTATCAAATTGCAGCTGTTGCTCTGTACTAAGCGTGTTTTCTGGCCAAGTAAAAAGGTAACTGTGAGGTTTTTGCAGTATATGCAGTAGTAAAACTTGCGCGTCTAATTTAGCGCTTTCGCTGCTAGGTGCTAATAAATTAGCGCCTGCAGCAATTGCTTGTTCGAGGGTTTGGGTCACTATTATTACTCGTCGCCCATGGCCGCTAGTAAGTCGGCCTGATGCTCTTGCATTAATGGCTCTACAATACAGCTTAAATCACCGGCTACCACTTCGTTTAAGCGATATAGGGTTAAGTTAATACGGTGATCGGTAATACGACCTTGCGGATAGTTATAAGTACGAATACGCTCAGAGCGATCGCCACTGCCGACTAAGTTACGACGCTCAGAGGCTTCTGCTGCATCACGCTTTTCGTCTTCAGCTTGTTGCAAACGCGCTGCAAGTACCGACATAGCTTTAGCACGGTTTTTATGTTGCGAGCGCTGATCCTGACACTCTACAACCACACCGGTAGGTATATGAGTAATACGAATAGCAGAATCGGTTTTATTTACGTGCTGACCACCCGCGCCTGATGCACGAAACGTATCAACTTTAAGATCGGCCGAATTAATTTCAATTGCTTCAGCTTCTGGTACTTCAGCCATTACCGCAACCGTACACGCCGAGGTATGAACTCGACCTTGCGATTCGGTTTCTGGTACACGTTGTACACGATGCACGCCAGATTCAAATTTCAGCTGACCAAAAACGCCTTCACCACTAATATTAGCAATTATTTCTTTATAGCCGCCGTGCTCACCTTCGTTGGTGGTCACCACATCTACTTTCCATTTTTTAGTTTCGGCATAACGGCTGTACATTCTAAATAAGTCGCCGGCAAATATAGCCGCTTCGTCGCCACCAGTGCCCGCTCGCACTTCTAAATACACGTTATTATTGTCTTTAGGATCTTTTGGCAGCATTAATACTTGAATTTCATCTTCTATGGTCAGTATTTGTGCTTTAGCTTCTTTGTATTCTTCTTGCGCCATTTCACGTATATCTGGGTCTGAATCTTTCAGCATTTCTTCTGCGCTTATTACATCTTGTTGCGCTTGTTGGTAGCTTAAAAACGTTTTTACTACCTCTTCTAAATCTGAGTATTCTTTTGAAAGTGCACGAAAGCGGTTTTGATCACGAATGACCGATGGGTCGCTTAGTAGCGCTTGTACTTCTTCATAACGCTCAACTAAGATTTCTAACTTATGATAAACGGATTCTTTCATTAACTGCTATTCCTGATCAATACCTAACATTTTTTTCAATTGGTTTAACTGAGCCACTTCACCTTTTTTCGCTGCATCTTGAATAGCACGGGTAGGCGCGTGCATTAAGCGATTGGTTAACTTATTGGCCAGCTCTAAAATAACTTTTTCGGCATCTTTACCTGTATTGAGCTGACTCACTGCTCGCTCTACAAGTTCGGACTTTATTGTTTGTACATCGTTTCGATAGTGGCGAATTAAATCCACCGAATCGAGTGAGCGTATCCACATTAAAAACTCTTTAGTGCACTCGGTAATAATAACTTCAGCCTGCTCAGCGGCTTCTTCTCGGGCACTCATATTCTCGCTAACAATGGTTTGTAAGTCATCAACAGAATATAAATAAGCATCGTCAAGTTCACCCACTTGGCTTTCAATATCGCGAGGAACCGCAATATCAATAAACAACATAGGCTTATAACGACGCTGTTTAAGTGCTTGCTCCACCACACCCTTACCAATAATAGGCAGTGTGCTGGCGGTAGAACTAATAACAATATCGGCTTTATGTAAACGCTCAGGTAGCTGAGCAAGTGCAATTACATCACCCGATACTTGATCCGCTAAACTACGTGCACGCTCAAGGGTTCTGTTCGCAACCGTAATGTTTTGCGGCTCATTTTGGTACAAATGTTTGGCTACTAGCTCAATTGTTTCACCGGCACCAATGAGAAGTACATTGGTTTTATCGAGCTTGCCATAAATATGTTTAGCTAAATTAACCGCCGCATAAGCAACCGACACTGCACTGGCACCAATGTTGGTTTCAGTACGTACTTGCTTAGCAACTGAAAACGTTTTTTGAAATAATCTATCAAACGTCACGCCCACAGCATTATGAGTTTTAGCACTGTTATACGCTTGCTTTATTTGCCCCAAAATTTGCGGCTCGCCCAGTACGAGTGAATCTAGGCCACAGGCTACACGCATTAAGTGATTTATAGCATCACTACCTTCATGGCAGTAAATGTTTTTACTCAGTTCATGTTCATCCAAACCATGGAAACTAGATAACCACTGCAACAGTGTTTGGGAATTTTGCTGTGCAAGGCTACAATACACTTCAGTTCGATTACAGGTGGAAACAATCACTGCCTCATTAAAATGGGCGTGGCCACTTAATTGCTGTAGCGCCTCTGAAATTTGCTCAGGGGAAAAAGCCACTTTTTCACGTAATTCTACGGGAGCGGTTTTGTGATTAATACCAAGTGCGATTATGGTCATATTTGCCAAATATTGATGAGCCCTACTTTAAAGGCCGCAATTTTATCAAAAATCTCAGGAATATGGAAAGTAAGGAGCAACATTTGATTCGACAATATTTTATTTTAGCTATGTTTTTCTTGTTTTTAGCCGGCTGCGCTCATAAAAGAAATTTAGAAACAACCACTTACGAAAACTGGAAAACACATCTTGCCGAGCAAAGTATTTGGCAAGTAGAAGGTAAACTTGCTTTTATTAGCCCCGATGAGCGCCAATCTGCAAACTTAAACTGGCAACAGAGCCAAAATAACAATAATTTAGTGCTCACCACTTTTATTGGTACACGTATATTGTCACTCAAACAAACTGCAAATACGGCAGAACTAAACTATGATGGCGAGCAGTATTTTGACACCAATGCAACGGCATTACTAAAACGTTTAACCGGTTTTGCTTTACCGGTAAATAACGCCGACAGTTGGTTAAAAGGCACCATTGATGACCAAACTTTAAAGGTTGATCAATT
The DNA here is from genome assembly GCF_014163535.1 of Pseudoalteromonas sp. SR45-4. NCBI lineage: Bacteria > Pseudomonadati > Pseudomonadota > Gammaproteobacteria > Alteromonadales > Pseudoalteromonadaceae > Pseudoalteromonas > Pseudoalteromonas sp. SR45-4. The sequence goes on along the minus strand of NZ_JACJDO010000004.1, from coordinate 39,722 downwards.
AGGCCGCGCTAAAAGCGTATTATGGTTTGATAGTACAGGTAAAAAATGGCAAATTGAGTACGCTAGCTTTGTGCAAAAAAGCGGCTACTGGCTTCCCAGCAGACTAACCTTAACCCATCAAAAAATTAAAATTAAAATTCAACTCTACGATTGGCAGTTTAATTAACCATGAATAATATCACTTCATTTTCACTTATTGCGCCGGCAAAGCTCAATCTTTTTTTACATATTAATGGCCGCCGAGATGACGGTTACCATGAACTAGAAACCCTGTTTACGTTTTTAAACTATGGCGACGAACTTAGTTTTGAGTTAAGCGATTTACCTGCAATTATTGTTACCGGCGACACAAATGGCATAGCCACAACCGACAACCTTATCTATAAAGCGGCTTTATTATTGCAAACACAGTGCAAAATAAAGCAAGGCGTGAAAATAAATTTAATTAAACGTTTGCCAATGGGCGGCGGTGTTGGCGGTGGATCATCAGACGCTGCCAGCACATTATTAGCCTTAAATAAGTTGTGGAAAACAGCCCTCAGTTTAGATGAATTAGCTCATTTAGGCTTACAACTAGGTGCCGATGTACCCGTATTCATACATGGTAAAAGCGCCATAGCGCATGGGATTGGTGAGCAATTAGAACAAGTAATGCTTGAGCAAAAGTGGTATTGTGTGGTCTTCCCTAATCAACATGTAAGTACTGCTAAAATATTTACTCATCCTGAACTAAAACGCGACACGCCAAAAATTTCAGGAGACTGGCAACAGCATATTTTAACTAACGATTGCGAATCTTTAGTGAAAAAGCTGTGTCCCGAGGTTGAAAAAACCCTGCAGTGGTTGCTAAAATACGCTCCATCAAAGATGACCGGAACAGGTTCATGTTGTTTTGTAGAATTTGCTACGCAAGTTCAAGCACAAGATGTACTTGCTAATCTCCCCCATACTTGGCAGGGGTTTATCGCATCAAGCGTTAATACTTCTCCCGCTCATACGGAGTTAGCCGCCATATTTGATTGAAGTAACGTACAAGTAGTCATAAGTTAACACGCAGTGGTTTAATTATTGCCTGTTAGTCCAAAAATTCAGTGCCTGAGGAACCCTACCGTGCCTGACATGAAGCTCTTCGCTGGTAACGCAACACCTGAGTTAGCTCAAAAAGTTGCAAAACGTTTATATATTGAATTAGGCGATGCTGTTGTTGGCCGTTTTAGCGACGGTGAGATCAGTGTTCAAATTAATGAGAATGTTCGTGGATCGGATGTTTTCATCTTACAATCAACCTGTGCCCCTACAAACGATAACCTTATGGAACTTATCGTTATGGTTGATGCTCTACGTCGTGCATCTGCCGGTCGTATTACTGCCGTTATTCCTTATTTTGGTTATGCTCGTCAAGATCGTCGTGTACGTTCTGCCCGTGTACCCATTACCGCTAAAGTCGTTGCCGATTTCTTATCTAGTGTAGGTGTTGACCGCGTTCTTACGGTTGATTTACACGCTGAGCAAATCCAAGGCTTCTTTGATGTACCTGTAGATAACGTATTTGGTAGCCCTGTTTTACTTGAAGATATGAAAGCACGTCATTTTGACGACGTTGTTGTTGTATCTCCAGATATTGGTGGCGTTGTACGTGCGCGTGCTATTGCAAAACTACTAAACGATACCGATTTAGCTATTATTGATAAACGTCGCCCACAGGCAAACGTTTCTCAAGTGATGCATATTATTGGTGATGTTGAAGGTCGTGATTGTATTATCGTTGATGATATGATTGATACCGGCGGTACATTATGTAAAGCAGCTGAAGCACTTAAAGAACACGGTGCTAAGCGCGTATTTGCATATGCTACTCACCCTATTCTTTCGGGAAAAGCGGCTGAAAACTTGCGCAATTCAGTGATTGACGAAGTTATTGTAACTGACTCTATTCCACTGTCTGCAGAGCTTAAAGCACTTAATATTGTTAAAGTACTTACACTTGCCGACATGCTTGCAGAAACTATTCGTCGTATTAGTAACGAAGAGTCTATCTCAGCAATGTTTGAGCATTAATTAAAGATCTACTTTAGCGAAGCTAAGTAACTTTAATTTAAAAAAGCGCCTTTTGGCGCTTTTTTCGTAACTGTTATATATTTTGCTGGGGGGCGATGTTATGATAGCGCGCCTTTTGGCTAGGGACCTTGGTCGCAAAGGCCCTATACTTTTAATTATTGGAAACTATTATGTCAAACAAAACTTATGTATATAACGCAGAACTTCGCGAGCAAACTGGTACTGGTGCGAGCCGCCGCCTACGTCGCGAAGACAAAGTGCCTGCTATCGTTTACGGCGCAAACAAAGAAGCTACTTCAATCACTTTAGAACATAAAGATGTGATTAAAGCTCAAGAAAGCGAAGGTTTTTACACGCAAATTCTTACACTTAACATTGGCGGCGAGTCTGTTGAAACTATCCTAAAAGATATTCAACGTCACCCTTTCAAGCCTAAAGTTACACACCTTGATTTCCAACGTATCGATGCAAACCAAAAGCTACATACTATTGTTCCAATCCACTTTGTTGGTGAAGACGTTGTAGAAAAACTTGGTACAACTGTTGTTCGTCAGTTAACTGAAATCGAAATTTCTTGTTTCCCTAAAGCAATCCCTGATTTCGTAACAGTAGATGTTTCAAAATTAGTTGCAGGCGATTCTCTACATATTTCTGATGTTGCATTACCAGCTGGCGTTTCATCAATAGATTTAGCAAAAGGTCCTGGTCACGATCAGTCTATCCTAATTGTTAAAGCTAACAAATCAGCTCCAACTGAAGATGAAGCTGAAGACGCTGCAGAATAATATTTAAGGCTTAACACCTTGAATTCTATTCAAATGCTTGTGGGCCTGGCTAATCCAGGCCCCGAATACGCAAACACACGCCACAATGCAGGTGCTTGGTTCATTGAGCAACTCGCTGCACGCTATAACTGCACTCTAAAACACGATCCTAAATATCACGGCCTTACAGGTAAAGTGATTATTCAAGATCAAGAATTCAAATTATTGATCCCCACTACTTATATGAACTTAAGTGGTAAAGCGGTCGGTAGTTTAGCTAATTTTTTCAAAATTCCTGTGGAAAGCATTTTAGTTGCCCACGATGAATTAGACTTAGAACCTGGCGTTGCCAAATTAAAGAAAGGCGGCGGACACGGCGGTCATAATGGCTTAAAAGACATTATTGCAAAAATGGCAAATCAAAAAGACTTTATGCGCTTGCGCATTGGTGTAGGTCATCCGGGGCATCGTGAAATGGTAACTGGTTGGGTGCTAGGAAAAGCGGCCAAAGCAGACCAAGAAAAAATGGATGCTGCCATTGATGAAGCGGTACGCTGCATGGAAATACTTGCAAAAGATGGTGTGTTAAAAGCACAAAACAGACTACATTCGTTTAAACCCTAGTAACTTGGGTACAAGTTCGCCGTTTAAACGAATCTAAACAAGGTATCTTACTATGGGTTTTAAATGTGGCATTGTTGGCTTGCCTAATGTGGGTAAATCGACACTTTTTAATGCATTAACAAAAGCGGGTATTGAAGCCGCTAACTTTCCTTTTTGTACCATTGAGCCTAATACAGGTGTGGTACCAGTGCCTGATCCTCGCCTAGACGCACTTGCTAAAATTGTAAACCCACAGCGCATTCTTACAACAAGTATGGAGTTTGTAGATATTGCCGGTTTAGTAAAAGGCGCATCTAAAGGTGAAGGTCTTGGTAACCAGTTTTTAGCTAATATTCGTGAAACTGACGCCATTGGCCACGTAGTTCGCTGTTTTAATGATGATAATATTATTCACGTAGCTGGCACTATTGACCCTGCTGATGATATTGACGTTATAAACACTGAATTAGTGCTTGCCGATATGGACAGCGCTGAAAAAGCATCGTTCCGTAATGCTAAAAAAGCTAAAGGTGGCGATAAAGACGCAAAAGAGCAAAATGCAGTACTTGAAAAAGTAAAAGTACACCTTGATGAAGGCTTAACATTACGTTCTTTAGAGTTAACTAAAGAAGAAAAAGCAGCTATCAGCTCTATTAACTTTTTAACTATCAAACCAACAATGTATATTGCTAACGTTGCTGAAGATGGTTTTGAAAACAACCCATACCTTGATGTTGTACGCGCTATTGCCGCAGCAGAAGATGCGATTGTTGTTCCTGTATGTGCTGCTATTGAATCTGAGCTTTCTGAGCTAGATGAAGAAGACAAGCTTGAGTTTATGGCTGATCTTGGTTTAGAAGAGCCAGGCCTTAACCTTGTTATTCGTGGTGGCTATGAATTACTGCAATTACAAACCTACTTTACAGCAGGCGTAAAAGAAGTACGCGCATGGACTATTCCTGTAGGTGCAACTGCGCCACAAGCAGCAGGTAAAATTCATACCGACTTTGAGCGTGGCTTTATTCGCGCACAAACGATTGCTTTTGACGACTTTATTGCCTTTAAGGGTGAGAGCGGCGCAAAAGAAGCAGGTAAAATGCGCCAAGAAGGTAAAGAGTACATTGTAAAAGACGGCGATGTAATGAACTTCTTGTTCAACGTATAAATATACATTACCCAAATTTAGTGTGGTGATGATTTTAAAGGCTCGTTTTTACGAGCCTTTTTTATTTCTTTAATACCTGCTGTGGTTTTTTAACGTCTGTATTTGTTTAGCAAAATTGAAGAACTGCGAATAAGTTTAAGTTTAGTGTTTTTAATGCAGCTAAAAAAACAGCATTTATGCTAAATTTTAGCCGCTTAGCTTACTTTTCCTGCAAACAAACCAAGTTAAGTGTTTTTTTGCAAAAAAGGTGTTGACGAATTTGGGCCATATCAGCATAATACGCCCCGCACTCAGCGATGAAGTGCTAACGAAAAAATATGGCTAAGTAGCTCAGCTGGTTAGAGCACATCACTCATAATGATGGGGTCACAGGTTCAAATCCCGTCTTAGCCACCATTATTTTTTTGTTACTCAATGAAGAGTTTAAAATAACTACCTAGTGTTTAATTACACAAAGTAATGCGGGAGTGGCGGAATTGGTAGACGCGCTGGATTTAGGTTCCAGTATCTTAGGATGTGAGAGTTCAAGTCTCTCCTTCCGCACCATTCTTGATAAGAATTAAAACTATCAATTGTTTTTGTTGGGATATCGCCAAGCGGTAAGGCACCAGGTTTTGATCCTGGCATTCCCAGGTTCAAATCCTGGTATCCCAGCCAACAATGGCTAAGTAGCTCAGCTGGTTAGAGCACATCACTCATAATGATGGGGTCACAGGTTCAAATCCCGTCTTAGCCACCATTTCTTCTTTTAGAAATGGCTCTGCAAGAGTTAAATTGCAGCTCAATGAAGAGTTTAAAATAACTACCTAGTGTTTAATAACACAAAGTAATGCGGGAGTGGCGGAATTGGTAGACGCGCTGGATTTAGGTTCCAGTAACTTCGGTTGTGAGAGTTCAAGTCTCTCTTTCCGCACCATTTCTTGATAAGAAATAAAACTATCAATTATTCTTTGT
>NZ_JACJDO010000004.1:0-34078 GCF_014163535.1 Pseudoalteromonas sp. SR45-4 | reverse complement strand
ATTATTCTTTGTTGGGATATCGCCAAGCGGTAAGGCACCAGGTTTTGATCCTGGCATTCCCAGGTTCAAATCCTGGTATCCCAGCCAACTTCTTCTACCAAGGAAAGTTGTTTAAAGAATAGCTCTAGCTTAGAGTTTAAATTAGCAAATTAGTGATGCGGGAGTGGCGGAATTGGTAGACGCGCTGGATTTAGGTTCCAGTATCTTAGGATGTGAGAGTTCAAGTCTCTCCTTCCGCACCATGTTCTTAACTAGAACGAAAACTTGTACAAATTTATAGTTGGGATATCGCCAAGCGGTAAGGCACCAGGTTTTGATCCTGGCATTCCCAGGTTCAAATCCTGGTATCCCAGCCAATTTGTTTATACTTCCTACTTAAATTACTCTTCCTTTTGTATTACTCATAACTACTCATAAGTACTCATAACTACTCATTTTAAATCTATTTATTTTAAACTTCTGTATTTTTAATCTATCTATAAAATCTTATTTTAATAACTGTATTTAAATAGCCGTATTTTAGTGGCTATATTTTATTAGCAAACCCTCTGCTACCGCACTTTTAATCAATAAATAAGCATAAAAAAAGACCCATAAATGAGCCTTTTCAATAGTTCGCAAATGTTATAGCAATTAGTATTAATTTAACTCGCCGCTAATAGCGTATTTTAAAACCCAGTTTTTTACCGGTCCGGTATTGTTAGCTATTTTTAAAAATTGGCTACGCGCCCATTTTAATGGCGCAATTTGATTAGAAAACCCAAAGTAGCAGGCATCCATCATACTCATCATTAATAAGTTTGCTTTGCGGCGCGATTTTTCATACTCATTTAATTTTAATGGGCAACCTATGTCATCAGCACTTAATAGCACCTGTGCAAGCGCTACAACGTCTTGAAAGCCTAAATTTACGCCCTGCCCGGCTAATGGGTTAATAGTATGTGCAGCGTCACCTACAAGCACTAGTCGCCCTTGCGAATATTTGTTTGCGTGCTGGCGAGCCAGTGGAAACACCGCGTGCTTTAACACGGTAAAATCACCGGCAAGCTCAGGAAACTTTTTAACAATATGTGTTTTAAGTTGCAGCGGGTTTAAACCTTTAAAGCTTTGCAGTGTATTGGCATCGTCATACCAAATTAAATTAGCGTAAGGAGCCTGCATAGGTAAAAAGGCCAAAGGGCCGGTGGGAGTAAATTGCTGCCACGTTTTTACTTGTTGCGGCGCATCAAGTTTTATAAGTACGCCCATGCAGTGCTGCTGATACTGCCAACCGGTTATACCTATGTTGGCTTTAGCGCGTAATTGCGATTGCCCGCCGTCGGCTGCAATAACTAAATCAGCGGTATACGTTTGCTCACCATACACTAGCGTAATTGCATCTGAGGTTTGCTCAATACTCGTAATAGGCGCTGCTTGCTCAATAACTTCAATGTTGTATTGCTCAAATTGCTGCCATAAACTGGCTTGAATTAGGTTATTTTCAATTAAGTGGCCTAAATGCGTGGTGTTTATATCGGCGCAATCAAATAATAAATTATCGCCACCGCGCTCAAATGCTTCTAATTGTTGATACGGCGCTAACCTACTTTGTTTTAAAAGTGGCATTGCGCCCAATTCGTCTAGCAGCTTTTCTGAAAAACGATTTATTGCCGATACGCGAATATCAACCTGATCACTGCTTAAAACTTGCTGCGGATTTATTAGTTTTTTTTCTATTATGCGCACTGCTTTGCCTTGCTGGGCAAGTTTAATTGCCATAGCAGCACCCACCATGCCAGCACCCACAACAATTACTTTATTTTTTGTCATGTTCTCATCTTTTTAATTTCTTAAAACTATTTTAATTGTATCGTAATTAGCTTGTTATGTGCCAAAGGATACGCTCAACTGTGGATAAAACTAAAGCTGCATTGATTTGAAATCACAAACATGAAAACTATACTTGGATTTACGTGTGTATCCAGCTAAAATACGCGTCCTTTAAGTGGGTATAGCGCAGTAATGCATTTCACTTAATCCTGTTTCTAGCACATTTTTGTGCCACTATCGAATTGAACACGAGGCAATATTTCAATGAGCAAAAAGCTGCATATTAAAACCTGGGGTTGTCAGATGAACGAATACGACTCTCAGAAAATGGCTGAACTTTTAGATGCCACCAATGGCTACCAGCTAACTGATGATGCAACAGATGCCGACGTAATTTTACTTAACACCTGTTCAATTCGTGAAAAAGCACAAGAAAAAGTGTTCCACCAGTTAGGTCGTTGGAAGTTGTTAAAAGACGACAAGCCAGACTTAATTATTGGCGTAGGTGGTTGTGTTGCCTCACAAGAAGGTGACTCTATTCGCCAGCGTGCGCCATTTGTAGACGTTATTTTTGGCCCGCAAACGCTGCACCGTTTACCAGAAATGATTAAACAAGTGCAAGGCGATAAAGGCTCATCGGTTGTTGATATTTCATTCCCAGAGATTGAAAAATTTGACCGTTTACCAGAGCCAAAAGCCGATGGCCCATCTGCGTTTGTATCTATTATGGAAGGCTGCTCTAAGTACTGTACTTTTTGTGTTGTACCTTACACTCGCGGCGAAGAAGTTAGCCGCCCAGTAGATGACGTACTATTAGAAATTGCCCAGCTTGCTGAGCAAAACGTACGTGAAGTAAACCTACTTGGCCAAAACGTAAACGCGTACCGCGGCGACACACACGATGGCGAAATTTGTTATTTTTCGGATTTAATTCGTCTTATTGCTGCCATTGATGGTATTGACCGTATTCGTTACACCACATCGCATCCAGTAGAGTTTACCCAAGATATAGTTGACGTATACGCCGATGTACCAGAGCTTGTAGATCATTTACATCTACCAGTACAAAGTGGTTCAGACCGTATTTTAAACCTAATGAAACGCGGCCATACGGCAATTGAATATAAGTCGACAATTCGTAAGTTACGCAAAATTCGTCCTAACTTAAGCATGTCGTCAGATTTTATTATTGGTTTTCCGGGTGAAACCCAAGATGACTTTGAAGCAACCATGAAGCTAATTAGCGACGTTGGTTTTGATATGAGCTTTAGCTTTATTTACAGTGCACGCCCAGGTACACCAGCGGCCGACTTGCCAGATGACGTAACCGAGCAAGAGAAAAAAGAGCGTTTATACTTACTGCAAAATCGTATTACACAAATGGCGCAACAAATTAGCCGTCAAATGTTCGATACAGAGCAGCGTATACTCGTTGAAGGTCCTTCTAAAAAGAACCCAATGGAATTACGTGGCCGTACCGAAAACAACCGTGTAGTTAACTTTGTTGGCCCACATACAGTGATCGGTCAGTTTGTTGACGTACGTATTACCGAGGCACTACCAAATTCTTTACGTGGTGACTTAATTCGTACAGAATCAGAAATGAACTTACGTCGTGAAATCGCTCCTTCAGCTATTTTAACCAAAGCTGCAAGCCTTGAGCCTAAACCTGACACTATAAACGAAATTGGCGTTGCTACTTTCGTCCCTTAGTGGAAATTTTAGCGCCAGTTAACACTGGCGCCATGCTATAGGAAGTAATTTTGAGTAATCAGTTAAAAACATTAGAGATTTATTTAGAACCTGCCGATAACAAACGCCTTTCTTCTTTATGTGGCCCGTTTGACGAAAACATCAAACAAATTGAACGCCGACTCGGTGTTGAAATTATCCACCGCGATAACTTTTTTAAAGTCACAGGCAAAACTTACAGTAGCGCCAGCGCTGTAGAAATTTTAAAAAACCTTTATATTGATACTCAACCTGTGCGCGGCGAAATTGGCGAAATAGAACCCGACAACGTGCACTTAGCCATTACCGAATCAAACGCCCTTGAACAAGACACCACAACCAGCACTTACACCAAAGAAATGGTGATTAAAACGCGCCGTGGTGTTATAAAGCCGCGTAACGAAAACCAAGGTATATACGTTTCTAATATTTTGCATCACGATATTACCTTTGGCATTGGCCCTGCTGGTACAGGCAAAACGTACTTAGCAGTGGCAACTGCAGTTGATGCCCTAGAGCGCCAAGAAATTCGCCGTATATTGCTTACCCGCCCAGCGGTAGAAGCAGGTGAAAAGCTCGGTTTTTTACCGGGCGATTTAAGCCAAAAGGTCGACCCATACTTGCGCCCGCTTTACGATGCGCTATTTGAAATGCTTGGCTTTGAAAAAGTAGAAAAACTAATCGAAAAAAACGTTATTGAAATTGCCCCACTTGCTTATATGCGTGGGCGTACGCTTAATGATGCCTTTATTATTTTAGATGAAAGCCAAAATACCACCGCAGAGCAAATGAAAATGTTTTTAACCCGTATTGGGTTTAACTCAAAAGCGGTTATTACTGGCGACATAACGCAAGTAGATTTACCACGTGGTGTGCGCTCAGGCTTACGCCATGCAATGGAAGTACTCGATGGCGTAGACGAAATAAGCTTTAACCACTTTAAAGCCCAAGACATAGTTCGCCACCCTGTGGTTGCGCGTATTGTTGAAGCCTACGAGCGCAACGATGAAAGCGAGCGACTTATGCGCCTAGAAAAGCAAAAAGCCCGAGAGCAACTTGCCGCTCAACAACCGCCTGCTACTAAAGAGTAATACCGTGAACACTGAACTTGATTTACAAATAGCCTGTGAGTTTGACAACTTACCAAGCGAGGCACAATTTGCGCTTTGGGCCGACAAAGCCCTTAGCCAATATCGCGACGAATCTGAACTCACTATTGTAATTAGTGACGAAGCGCAGTCGCAACAACTCAACAACGACTACCGTGGTAAAAACAAGCCTACCAATGTACTGTCGTTTGAGTTTGAAGCACCACCGGGAATAGATATTCCTTTAGTAGGTGATTTAGTTATTTGCCCAGCTATTGTATTGGCTGAAGCAATTGAGCAAGAAAAGTCATTTCATGACCACTTTGCTCATATGGTTATTCATGGATGCTTGCATTTGCTTGGATTTGACCATATAAAGAGTGAAGATGCTTTTGAGATGGAAAGTATAGAAAAGCAATTACTTGCTGAGCTAAACATAGCAGACCCATATCGGGACGAAATTTAAATAAACGGAGTAATCAGATATAATGAGCGACGGTAACTCGCATTCTAGCCAGGGTTCTTCTGGAAAAAGCTGGCTGGGCCGAATAGCCCAAAAGTTTCAAGGGGAACCCCAGAACAGAGAAGAGCTGGTTGAAGTAATTGCCGATGCGCAAGAGCGGGATGTAATCGATCCAGAAACCAAAGAGATGATTGAAGGTGTGCTTGGCGTGTCTAAGCTTAAAGTGCGAGACATTATGGTGCCGCGCTCACAAATGATCACCCTTGAGATCGACAGCCCGCTTGAAGAGCTCATACCTATGATGGTTCACTCTACGCACTCACGCTTTCCGGTGGTGTGTGAGGACAAAGACCATGTAGAAGGGATTTTACTCGCTAAAGATTTATTACCCCTAATCTTAAACAAAGACGACTTACTGCCCTCACTGCGCGATTATTTACGCCCAGCAATGGTAGTACCCGAAAGTAAACGTGTCGATACCCTGCTTAACGAATTTCGTCAGCAACGCTACCATATGGCTATTGTTATTGATGAATACGGCGGTGTATCGGGCTTAGTCACTATTGAAGATATTCTTGAAATAATCGTGGGCGAAATAGAAGACGAACACGACGAAGAAGAAGAGCAACAAGATATTCGCCAACTTGCTAAGCATGTTTACGTAGTACAAGCGCTAACCCCTGTTGATGACTTTAACGAGCATTTTAAAACAGGTTACAGCACAGATGACGCCGATACTATTGGTGGCACTGTATTACATGCCTTTGGCCACATGCCAAGCCGTGGCGAAACCATTGATATAGAAGGTTACCAATTTAAAGTAACCAACTCTGACAATCGCCGCATCTTGCAACTGCAAGTCACCGTTCCTAAGGTTGATGATAACTACAGTGAAGATTCTGCTAACTAAGTTCACCTTATTAGCAAAAGATAAAAAAGCATGGCTCGCATTAATTGCGGGCCTTATTTTAACTTTTGCCTATGCCCCCTTTGAAATTTGGCCCATTGCATTTTTTAGCCTTGCTGCCATCATTTTTTGTATTAATCCAAAAAACACCGGTAAAACACACGCAAAAACAGCCGCTAAATATGGCTTTATATTTGGTTTAGGTTGGTTTGGTGCTGGTATTAGCTGGGTACATGTATCTATAGCCACTTTTGGCGGCATGCCATTAATCGCTTCTTTAGCGCTTATGGCCTTATTGTGTTCATACTTAGCGTTATTTCCTGCACTTGCCTTTTGGGCAACAACTCGCTTTGCCAGCGGCCCTAAAAGTTATGGCGCATTATTAATTGTAAGTTTTGCCATAAGCGAATACTTACGCGCACACTTACTAACAGGCTTTCCATGGTTAAGTTTTGGTTATACGCAAACCGACAGCCCACTTAGACTGCTTGCCCCTTATATTGGCGAATTTGGTTTAACCTTAGTATGTATTGCCATTGGTTTTGCATTGTATCGCCTAAGCCAAAAAGATTTTAAAACATTGGCCATAACCAGCAGTGCTTTAGCACTACTTTTTGCCGGTGCATACACCACAGGTACAGCACAGTACTCTGGAAAAAGCATGTCGACATTACTTGTACAAGGTAATATAAAACAAAATCTGCGCTTTGATCCCAGCCAGTTTTGGACCACCATGAGTAAATACCAAGACCTAACCCGCACACACTGGGACGCCGACTTAATAGTATGGCCCGAAGCCGCAGTACCCGAAATAGAAGCGCTTGCCGACTCATACCTAGCAGGCTTAGACAGCGCCGCTTCATTTAATAAAACCGCGCTAATTACCGGTGTTGTTGACTACCAACTCGACACTAAAACTATTTTTAATACCCTTATAGTAGTGGGTAATAAAAATAAAGATGATGAACACGGCCACTACCGCTACCTAGATAAAAACCGCTATCAAAAACACCAATTACTCCCTATTGGCGAATTTGTACCATTTGAAGATTTACTGCGCCCTATCGCACCGTTGTTTGATTTACCTATGTCGTCGTTTACCCGTGGCGACAAAGTACAAAACAACCTACGTGCTAACGGCTTTAATATACTACCCGCTATATGCTACGAAATAGTATTTGCCGACCTAGTGCGTGGTAATTATCAGCACAGCTCAGATTTACTCTTTACCGTAAGTAACGATGCTTGGTTTGGCGACTCCATTGGCCCCCACCAGCATATGCAAATCGCTCGCATGCGCGCTCTAGAGCTACAGCGGCCACTAATACGTGTTACTAACAACGGCGTAAGCGGCGTATACGACCCAATAAGCCACACGCAACAAAGCATACCACAGTTTGAAGCAACCACCATGAAAGCCGACGTTAAGTTAATACAAGGCGACAGCGTGTACAGCCAATACGGCAACATGTTTGTATGGGGATTTGTGTTGTTGCTGGGTGTTGGCGGGTTTGGGATTAGGTTTAGAAGTTAAGCTCGCTATTTAAGATGTAGAGCCTACATATTTAGCTCTACATTTTTAAATGTGTTTAATTGGCTTCTAAAGCCATTTCTTCTAAAGATAACCTTAGTAAGTAGCTACACCATTCCCTTAAATTTAGCAGACTAACTTGGTAGTACTCTCTAGCGTTACTCATTGTATTGCTATCTAATAGTGGTATCGCACTGCCTGAGTATGAATTATCGACAAACCTAATTCCTTGGTGAAGATATCTTGACCTTAAACCGTAATATGAATTAATTATTTTAACTAATGGGTCATTATTGCTATCTTTTTCCACATAACTTCTCACTCTCTCTGAGATTGAATATACTTGTTGACCACAACTATCACACTTTTTACTCTTCGAAACTCCAATCAACGACACAACTTCTAATGAAGACATATAAAGTATCATTGCATCTTCACTTGATGATGAATGAAGTCTGGCTGCATTAGAGAATCTTAAATCGCTCTGAAAGTCGATATTACCCTCATCACTTGCCTTTCCTACTCTCGGAGTTGGGTGATATGCATCTAGAGTAAATGAATCTAAAGATCTGCCTGATGAAAAATGAGCATAAGAATTCAAAAGTAATTGAATTTCATAAGAGTAAATATCATTACTCAGTATGTAATCAATAAGGAAACAGGTTTTTTCTGAGATTTGAACTAAGCCATCAGCTATTGGTTTTGCATCAATCCAACTTATATCTCTAGAGTATTTATTAATTTCAATACTAGAGAACGATGAATCCTTGTCACATTGAGTATCTCGAATAATCACACAGTTGGTGCTAACAGTTAAAATTTCAATAATCGTTTTAATTTTTTCTGATGCTTTAGCTTCTGCATCTAAAGCATCATAACCATTAATATCAACTATCAATTTAATAGAGCTATTACCTGTTGGTTCTAAAGCAAAACTTTTACCTGAGTATGCGGCAATAGAGCCCCTAATAACTTCTAGAGAAATACTAAAGCTAAATTTAGAAATCAGTTTTTTATAATCTAAACTATTTTTAACTAGTTCTTTAATAATTTTTAGGTCGCTTATAATTTCATCATCTTCGATATAATCAGAAAACATGACCGCGACTAAGTTTCCTTTTTGTTTATACCTGACTGAAACCTCGAAAGAATCTTTACCGTTATAGCTCATACGCCCTAAAGTTATTTTTTTAGAACCTTGCTTTTTATACGGAGAGTAATGCCAAGAGCACTTGCCAAAGTGATCTCTAATACTTGCCCATAAAGATCTCAAAAAATGATTACTTTCATTTTCATTATTTAATCCTTCAAGTAAGACTTCCAAATAAATATACCTATAGTTTTATTAAGTTATGTTAATCAGAGCTAATCTTTTACTGCATCTACAACGGTTTCAACGTTTACTGGTTGGTTCAAGTTTCCTTTAATAACCACAGTCCTGATATTTTACCTTGAATAGCTTGCCTATTTGGATCCCAATATATTTGCAGGAAGCCTAATAGCTCGCTGCTTAGTACTACAACATTGATATTATGCTTTTTAACCCGACTTTTGGCCGCGCTAATGTAACGAAAGTAAACAGCAGCCCGGCAAAAATATTATCTATTTAACGGTAAGCGGTGCGTTATTAATCGCTGATAATGGCAGGTTTACATCGAATAATTGGCCACGAACTTGGGCAACCCCCATAGCCTTTAAGCGTGCTGTGTGCATAGTTAAATACGCATTAGCTGATGCTTCATCTTCAAATAGGTAAATACCACCAGCAAGTTGACCTTGTTGGTTTTCGGTCCAAATTTTCCAAATAATACCGGGTTCATGGTTAATTGATTCGGCTAAATCTTTTAATGCTGCTGACATTTGCTCCCCAAACGGGCCTGCAAAATCAAAGTCTACCTGTAATAATTTTTTCACTATAAGCTCTCTTTTAACTAAAGCGCGGTATCACGCTTTTAATAATACTCTAATAAATTAGTTAGCTACCAAGCACACGCAAAGTAGCTAACAGGCTGCGTAACTTAGCAGCTTAATTTATTGCAATTAGCGACCAAATTCACTCGGTGGTGCTGGCACTACCAATGGTTTTTTCGGATTTGCTTTAAGCTCTTTTAATAACTCTTTTACAGCGCGTTCAATCGACGGATCTTGTCCGGCTTGAATAAGCTCTGGGCGATCAATCACTTCTATGTCTGGGCTTACGCCTTCATTTTCAATGATCCAGTTACCTTCGTTATCTAAAATTCTAAAAGTAGCGGCAATAACTGAGCCACCATCTACAAGCCCAGGGTTGCCCGAAATACCAATTAAACCGCCCCAGGTACGCGTACCAATTAATTTGCCTAAACCTGCTTGGCGAAAGTAATACGGTAGTGCGTCGCCGCCTGAACTAGAGTAGCCATTGATCAGCATAACTTTAGGGCCATCGTGTGCAAACTGCGGGGTTTTAGTTGGCTCTACACCACGGCGTTTCCAGTAGTTAAGCGGTTTACGCGCTAACCAGGTGATCATATGTTCAGGTATAAAACCGCCGCCATTGTAACGATCGTCTATGATCATCGCTTCTTTATTAGTTTGCGGTAAAAAGTTTTTAAATAACGAACGGTTACCTTCGTAATGGGTGTTAGGTAAATGCACGTAGCCAATACGCCCATCTGAAAGCTTATTAACATACTCAGCGCGCGATTGTGCCCACTGTAAGTAACGCAATCCAGTTTCGCTGGCAATAGGCGTTACCATTACTTTCCAGCTGTTTTTTAGGCTTGGTGATTTACTGAGTAGTAATTCAACCGATTTACCTTGGGTGTTTTCTAGTAGTTCGTAAAAGTTGACTACGCTTTTTACTGAGCGGCCATTTACTGCAATTATGTAATCGCCTACATTGGCGTTAATGCCGGTTTCGTTTAGCGGTGAGCGAAAGTTTTCGTGCCAGTTTTCGCCTTTAAAAATAGTCTCTATTTTTACAAAGCCTGATTTATGCGCGCTAATTTCTGCGCCCAATAAGCCATGCTGTAAACGAGGAGATGTTGGCATATCGCCCGAGTTAACATAAATATGCCCTGAGTTTATTTCGCCTGCTATTTCACTTAATACATAATCTAGGTCGGCTCGATGTGCAATAGCGTCTGCCATAGGTTGGTAACGCGCTAAAATAGCATCCCAGTCTTGGCCATGATGGTTTTCGTCATAAAACCAGTCGCGCAGAGTGCGCCAGCCTTCACGATACATTTGTGCCCACTCGGTTTGCGGGTCAATTTTTAATACCATGTCTTGCAAGTTAAGTTGCGTAGCTTTTAAGTCTTGTTTAGCTTCTGGCTTTATTACGCTAATGTTTTTTCCTGCACGAGCAATAATATGCTCAGCATTAGCCGACACTTTATAATTACTCACTCCTGCTGCTATTGTGGCAACTTCACCATCAACGGCATTAGGCACTAACTTAAGCTCTCCTGCCGATAGTGTTAATACGCCGTCTTTTACGCCGCTTAGTGCGCCGTAGTTTCCTGCAGGTACATTTAGCGTCACAACACGGCTCATAAAGCCGTTACTTTCTATATAATTGCTGGGTGCTTTAGCTGACTTTTTATCGTCTTTATCTGCTTTTGAGTCAACAATGCTTATTTCGTCACTCAGCGGTGTATTAAGTGGCTTGATTTTACTATTTACTGCAACCGAATACAGTCGGGTTGCATTGTTAAACATGTAGTCAAACTCGTAGCTACTAAAAGTTAAATTAAAGTCGCGCTCTGATGTGAAATACAATTGCTGCCCGTCGGGAGAAAACGCTGGGTTTGTCTCACTGCTCATGTCATCAGTTAAGCGAGTAACGCGTTTGTCTTTTAAATTGTAATGCCATAATGAGGCGTAGCGATTTTCGTTATTTTTAACAAACACTATATCCTCGCTATTAGGCGACCAAATATAGCTAGTTAAACCATCTTCATTATATTTTGCGGTATCAATTTTACGCTGCTTACCGGTTTTAATATCGAGCCACCACAGGGTGTGATTCTGATCGCTAAACAATAACTTTTTATTATCTGGTGACCAAACTGGTTCAAAACGCCAAATACTGCCATTACTGGTCAGTTGCTTAACTTGGTTATTGTTAGCTCTGTCTTTTAGGTAAATTTCGTACTCGCCCGTTTCATCACTCATGTAAGCAATATAGCGTCCATTGGGCGACCATGTAGCCGATATTTCACGCCCTTTTGGCGTATGGCTTAAGTTTCGGGTTGGGCCATTTTTAACCGGCACAGAAAACAGTTCGCCGCGTGCTGTAAATAGTACTCTTTTTCCATCGTGCGATACGTCCATTGAATCAATAAAGTCACTAACATTTTTACTGTAGGCCATTGTATGTTCACGGTTACCTTGAACATTTATGCTCAGCTTTTCAGATTGCTGCGTGGCGTCATCAAAGCGATACAAATAACCACCATTTTCATACACTATGGCGTTGGGCCCAGCCGAGGGCCAAAGCACATCAAAGTCGCTGTGGTTAGTTACTTTTATCGGATTTTTGCCATCTTGATGTTTGTATAAATTTAGCGTGTATTCTCTGTCCGACACGTAATAAATGTTATTGTTAACCCAAGTAGGCTGTTGGTCGGTTGCTCTGTTGGTTGTTAATTGCTTTGATTTGTTATTTTCTAAATCGTAAACCCATACATCTTGTGCGCGCCCGCCACGGGTGCGTTTCCAAGTACGAAATTCGCGATCAATGGGTGTATACACATACTGTTTGCCATCGGGCGATAACATGCCACCGCCAGTTTCTGGTATGGCTAATGGTTGCTCTAGGCCACCCGCAGCAGGCACTATATAAGGTCGGCCAACACGCTGACCATAAGGGGTACGGTTAGCTCTAAACACAATATGCTTACCGTCTGGGGTCCAATCAAGTACGCGATAATCAAAACCACCGCGCGGCGGCATTACACCTACGTCGTTATAATAAGTCAGTTGTTTTAAGTCGGAGCCATCGCGGTTCATTACATACACTTGGCGGCTGCCATTATATTGGGCAGAAAAAGCGATTTGGCTGCCATCTGGCGAAAATTTAGGAAAGGTTTCAAAACCAATATGATCAGTTAAGCGCGTGCTTTTACCTGTTTTAGTGTTTGCTATATAAATATCGCCCGCATAAACAAAGGTTACTGATTCTTTATGAATATCGGGAAAGCGTAATAAGCGGGTATCTTGTGTTTGATAAGCCGCAACCATCGGCGATATTGCCGGTGCAACCGCTACTGCTATTGCTGTTAATAAAGTGCGTAGTTTCAAGGTTATCGTCCTTACAATGTTATTTCATTTCATAATAACAATAAAAAGACAGTTTGCAGCTTTGTGCGACAAATTACTGTAACAAGGTGTAAATACAGTCATTGTAAAAGCTTAATAATTGGTAATATATTTCACTCACATTTTAATATTTTAAACACCTACTCTAGCTAAAAGCAGTACTTTAAGCCCATTAAAAAAATAAAAGTTAATACTGCCTTGATTTATTCAGCTTTTGTTAATACTATCTTGCCCAATAAAATACATTACTTTCATGGCATTACCTAACGATCTGTAATTTGGTTTTATTTAATCATAAATACACATAAAAGGAATATAATGTGAACAAAATAGCTTCAATCTTTATCGCTGTTACCCTGCTTTTAACTACCGGCTGTACGGCCATTATGACTGCAGAACAAGCAGCTCCTACGTTAAATAAGCCCCAAGTTGATGAAATACAAATTGCAGTGGTAGATCATCGCCCATATGTTGTAAATGGTGACAAACTCTCTGGTTTTGAAGGATTAAGTCGCTCTGGCTTTGGTATACCTTATACACAAAACATCATTACTGGCGAAACTATGCCACAACACTTAGGTAAACGCCTTGCTGCTGGTTTTATTCGCTCTGGTATTAACGCTAAGCTAATAGCTACCACACCACAGGTCGATATTAATGACATTAAAGCAGATAGCGATACTGCGACTATTATAATCGTACTTAACGAATGGAAGTATGATCACCACGCTTTTACTGATAACTCATGGTATAACTTTGATCTAATAATTAAGGATCGCACTGGTGCTACGCTTATAAATAAAAACTTTACTGGCGAGCAAGACATTCCAAGTATGCATACCAACGACTTACAAATGCTTTATAAAGAGCGCTTTGAATTAGCGTTTGCAGATCCTGAGGTTAAAGCGTTACTGTAATTTTAAACTACGCGAACATTTTTATTGGCGAACTAAATAAGTATTTAGTTCGCCAAAGCAGCAAACAATATAACTGTTATTTACGCGCTTAAATTAAAACCCCTTCTTTATTACTATTTAATATTTTCTGAAACCTCAATCATTACCGTTTGATCTACTTGTATAAGCCCGCGCTTTGGCCGGTCTAAATCTATAATAATAAATACGATTAAAGTAATTAACAAAGAAACCAATACTATGGGCACAATCATTCGCTTACCACTGAGTCCTGCGGAATAACCCATAATGCCGCCAGACGAAATAAAAACAATAAAGAGCAGTATTAATACCACCTCAGGTACATGCATTTGCAATAAAGCATTTCGCTTTCCTTGGCTGTCTATTACATCATTAAGCGATTTTACAAACGCTCCTGTGGTTACAGGCCTTGGGTCAACATTTGTGGCTGCGATAGCCAATGACCATAACTGACGCTGTAGGTTGGCTATTTTATTATTGTAGTCGTTACGCTGCGCGTGTTTGGTTAAATCTAATTGGCCTATAGCAACTCGTAAGTCTACATACTCTTTAAATAATTCATTGGCTTGTTTTTTGTATTCTTGTGGCAGTAATTCAACCCGTAATATGGCTGTGCCGATTGTGTTCGCTTCATCTATTAACGCCATGCTGCGGTTATCATACCGTTGCATCGACATGCTAAATGTAAAACCCAGTAGTAATGCTAACAAACCTAATATACTGCCCTGAATAGAACCCGTTAGCGTCTTAACCTCACTGTCGGTTCTGCCTTGAATAAACCGCCCTGCTCTAAAGCCTATTTCGTTAAAAATAACGATCGCAATAAACAATGTAACTGCAATTAATACACTGCTGTATCCATAAAGTAATTCATCTTCGAACATAATTTAGTAAATTCCACTGGCCATTATTTGGGTGTACTTTTTAAAGCGTACTCAACAAAGTTATACTTTAAAGATACGGTAAATTTAAACTGGAAGTAAGTAAAATTAAGTTAAGGGCTGATTCACCAACCTGCCTTAACGCTAAACATTATAGTCGTGATCGCCTCGTCTTTTCATTTCACTCATAACCAGCTCAACCATTTGTTGTTTTATTGCTGCTTGCTCTGATTTTAACTCCCCTAATTGCCGCTCTAGTATATCTATTTGCTCTTGTTGTTGTGAGTTTTTATATTTTTTAGACCCTAAATGCTCAACATCAATAGCTAAACTAGCATCACTTTTATTTGGCTCATTTGCGGTGCTATTTATGGTTAAACTGCTTTGAATTGGACTTTGTTTGAGTTTGTTAATTTGCTCTTGCAATGCAATAACCCGCCCTAAAAAGTGCTTATACACTTTTTCTAGGTTTTTATATTGATCGCCAAACATTGCGTTATCTTCACTGTACTTTTGTGCTTTAGTGTCTAAGAACTTTGATAAAACATATTTTGGCTCATCCTCTGTCTCACCTTCAGCAAGTTGCTTACCTGGTTGTGTTAAAGGCTGAGTATTAAGGCTGTATGCATGGTGTAAAGGGGGCGCTGGTGAAATCTTCATTACTTTATCCCTAAAATAGCTTTGTCACTATTATAGGTATCGACCTAACATTAAAATTCTTGAGTAACGTTTACAGGCTGGCTAAAAGCAAAAAGCCCCACTTTATGAAAGCAGGGCTTAAGTAATTATTACTTAAAATAATATTACGACTCAATAGCCAATAACTCAACTTCAAATATAAGCAGTGATGCCGGTGGAATGCTGCCCACACGTTTTTCACCGTAAGCCAGTTGATGCGGTACATAAAGTAGGTATTTATCGCCGGGGCTCATAAGTTGCAGACCTTCGGTCCACCCTTTAATAACTTGATGTAAACCAAAGCTAATAGGGGCTTTACGCTCAACTGAGCTGTCAAATACTGTGCCGTCTATTAACGTACCGTGGTAATGCACATTAACCATGCTTTTGGGGTTAGGCTTGTCATCGCTTTGCCCTTGGTGCAATACTTTGTACTGCAAGCCTGAAGCGGTCTCTTGTACGCCATCTACTTTTGCATTAGCTGCCAAAAAATCAGCTTCTATTTGCGCGTTAATACCCACTTGTTGTTTGGCTTTTTTGCTGTTTTTAAATATTAAAAAGCAAAATATGGCGATAATTACCGCTAATATTATATTAAGCATAGTTAATTTTTTTCCTCTTCTGGTTCTGCGTCTTTTTCATCTTCGCTATCGCCGTTTACAATGTCTGCAATATCTTTAAGTCGTGCTAAGGCTAGGCCGTTTACTGAGTTTTCAGGATAGTGCCCGTCAACTAAATCGCCAGCTTCTAAATCCATCAGTAAGTTAAGTGCCTGATCTACCGTCTCTACTGCGTAAATATTAAATTTACCAAGTTCAACTGCATTAAGTATTTCCTCATCTAACACTAAGTTAACTTGGTTAGATTTAGGAATGATCACGCCCTCTTCGCCAGTTAAACCGCGCATTTTACACAGTTTAAAAAAGCCTTCTATTTTTTCGTTTACGCCACCAATAGCTTGTACATCGCCATGTTGGTTAATTGAGCCTGTAAGCGCAATTGATTGACTCAGTGGTAAACTAGTAATAGCCGAAATTAACGCGCATAACTCGGCAAGTGACGCGCTATCGCCATCTATGTAGCCATAACTTTGTTCAATTGCAATATTTGCACTGAGTGTTAAGCTAAAGTGCTGCGCGTATTTATTGCCTAAATAGCCGGTAAGTAGCATTACCCCTTTAGAGTGAATTGCTTTACCTAGCTCGGCTTCGCGCTCTACATCTAAAACGCCATCGGCACCGGCATAAACTGTTGCCGTAATACGCGCAGGTGTACCAAATGAGGTATCGCCAATATGCAGTACAGTTAAACCATTTACTTTGCCTATGGCTTGGCCTTGCGTGGCAATAAGGGTGTGCCCTTCTTTAATATCACTGAGCATGTTTTCGCTAATTTGCCCAGTACGATACTGTTTACCTTCAATGGCTTCGTCAATATGATGAGCGTCTATAACCGTTAGCTTGTCTTGTTTGGCATAATAACTTGCTTCGGCTACCAGCTCTAACACATCGGCAAAGCGGGCAGAGAGTTTATTATGATGCTCGGCTTGGCGATAACTAAATTTGAGCAAGCGCACCATTGCGGCTTCTGTAGTGGTGCATTTTAAAACGTGCTCGCAATAGTCAGTTACTTTGGTAATAAATTGGTACTGTAATTTATCGCTACTCGGTAAGTAGTAGTCAAAGTCGGCTAGTATTCTAAACAGCTCAGCAAATTCTTCGTCGTACTCACCTATGGTGTAGTACAGCTCGCGCGAGCCTAATAATATTATTTTTACATCTAGCGGAATTAACTGCGGGCGCAACGTAAAACTGCTGCCTACAACGCTATCTTGATACGGTAAGTCATTTTTAATTTGATGGGTTTTAAGCGATAGTTTTAAACCATCCCACACTTGTGGGTTAGCCATTACTTTTTCGGCGTCCATCATTAAATAGCCACCGTTAGCGCGATGCAATGCGCCGGCCTGAATTGAGCGATAGCTAGTTATAAGCGAGCCTTGTGAGGTAGCGTACTCAACCTTGCCAAATATGTTGCCAAACGTTGGGTTAGGTTCGTAAACCACAGGAGCGGCGTCGCCTTCTTTAAACTCAACTAAAATATTGGGCGCAAAAAAGTCTGTAAGCATGCCTTTGCGATCAAAGTCTTCTTTGTTTTCTTCGCTTTCGCCTTCATCGTCTAACCACTCAAGCACAGCGTCAATAATTTCTACGCGAATGTCTTTTAAATAACGCAGCACGCCAATATGGCTGGCATATTTATGCTCTAAGTCTTTTAATAAGGGCTTAGTTGCTTGCTCGGCAGTCGACTTTTTAAGGTTACGTAGTTTTTCGGTAGATTCACGCTTCCAGCGCGGCAGCTCAATAAGTGCTTCTATTAATGTGTCTTCGAGTTTTTCAATTCTTTCAAAAAAGGTTTCACGTAGCTCATCTTCAAGGTGCGAAAATTCATTATCGCTTAGCTGCTTGCCACCTATTAATGGAGCAAAACCTACTACGCCTTTTTCTTCAATAAGCGCCACACTTTGTTCAAGCGCCGCAATTTCTACCGCGGTAATAGCACCGTCATAGGCGTCGTTAAATTCACGGTCTATGGATTTCTTTTTGCGCTGGTACGCAGGGTTGTCAAATGCGGCAGGAAAGGTGTCGAGCACTTCGTCAATAAAAGCATCAATGTCATCGGCAAGCTTTTTACTTTGCCCAGCTTGCATAAACAGTGCGATAGGCTCGCGGTGGTCGTCGTAATTATTTACATACAACCACTCATTAGGCGTTACTCTGCCTTTGGCATGCTCTTTTAGTTTGTCTTTTACTAGGGTAAAACGTCCATGTGCAGCTTCGCCCATTACGTATACGTTATAGCCAGGTAAATCCATACCGAGTGAAAAGTCTAATGCACTTTGCGCCCGTTGTTGGCCTATAAAAGTAAAATGCTCTGGGTATGGGTTGCTCATGCAAGTATGCACGTGGCTAGTAGAAATGCTCGGCGCAAGCTTTGATACAGGTAGTGGCAGTAATTTTTTCGTCATTCTAACTTCTTTGTTTACCAGCGTATTCACTGGCTTTTGGCGTATTAAGTGGCCTGCAGCCACTTAATACTTATATTTAGGGTTGCAAAGCCTTACGGCTAAAATAGATTCCATCACACTCTAAACAAGGTGTTATTTGCGTAGCATGATAAACATCGTAACTATGGTTACAATTCTTACATACTAATGTGCCCATGGCTATCCATTCGCTTACGTGATATATGCCATTGTGCTTAAAATCTTGGCTAAGTGAGTGCCACTCTAGCTGTGTTTTGTCTTCTATGTGCGAAAGCTCATACCATAATGATTCTTTAAGCTCTTGCCATGCAAGCGAATTATAGTGGGTTTCGTGCTCTTGCAAGTGTTCTAAATCGCGCATTAAGTAGTTACGATAAAGTTGATACTTTTCTTCTCCTAAATTTTTAAGTGCCTGCTCAGATTCAACAAATCGTTTTACCGCCTCTTTTAATTCATGATCTTTTACATCTTTTAACCAAAGCGTTAAATCGTTTAGCCATGTTTTGTAGTCAGCCATTTTCTTACTCCTGCAAATTTAGGGCATATTTAGATTTGTAGGTTGAACCTATTAGGGCTGTTAAATCAACCTTTAACCTATGCTTTTCAGCAACTAGCTTACAAAAGTATAGGTTAACCTGCACTGAAAGTTATAATTTAATAAAAGCGTGTTTATGGCGCTATAAATAGCGGTTTATTTGGGTTATCCTAGAGCTAATTTTTTATTAGTCGTAAGAAGTCTGGAACCGTAGATGCAAGAGCAATATAACCCTCAAAAAATAGAGTCAAAAATCCAACGTTACTGGGAAGAAAACAAAGTATTTAAAGTTACGGAAGATGAGAGCAAAGAAAAGTATTACTGCCTTTCTATGTTCCCCTACCCGAGCGGTCGACTCCATATGGGTCACGTGCGTAACTACACTATTGGTGACGTTGTATCTCGCTTTCAGCGCTTAAAAGGCAAAAACGTAATGCAACCTATGGGTTGGGATGCGTTTGGTTTACCTGCAGAAAACGCGGCTATTAAAAACAAAACAGCCCCTGCAAAATGGACCTACGAGAATATTGACTACATGCGTACCCAACTTAAGCAGTTAGGTTTTGGTTATGACTGGGATCGCGAAATTGCCACCTGTCATCCAGAATACTATAAATGGGAACAATGGTTTTTCACTAAGTTGTACGAAAAAGGCTTAGTGTACAAAAAAATGTCGACGGTTAACTGGGATCCGGTAGATCAAACTGTATTAGCTAACGAGCAAGTTATTGACGGTCGCGGTTGGCGTTCGGGCGCTGTGGTTGAGCAAAAAGAAATTCCACAGTGGTTTATTAAAATTACCGACTACGCACAAGAACTACTTGACGATTTAGACAAGTTAGAAGATTGGCCTGAACAAGTTAAAACCATGCAGCGCAACTGGATTGGTCGCTCTGAAGGGTGTGATATTGAATTTAAACGCACTGATAACAACGAAACATTTAGCGTTTATACCACGCGTCCAGATACCTTTATGGGTGTGACTTATGTAGCGGTTGCTGCAGGCCACCCAATTGCTAAAGAAGCGGCTAAAAATAGCGATTCTGTGGCACTGTTTGTTGAAGAGTGTAAAAACAACAAAGTAAGTGAAGCCGACATGGCAACCATGGAGAAAAAAGGCATAGCAACAGGCTTTTTTGCTACTCACCCACTTACTGGTGAGCAAGTACCAATTTGGATCGCTAACTTTGTATTAATGCATTACGGCTCAGGCGCGGTAATGGCAGTGCCTGCACACGACCAACGTGACTTTGAATTTGCAACAGCCTACGGCCTTGATATTAAACAAGTGATTGCGCCAGTTACGGGCTCTGACCTTGAAGTAAACCTAAACAAAGAAGCGTTTACCGATAAAGGTGTATTGGTTAACTCGGGTGAATTTGACGGCCTTGATTTTGACGCGGCATTTAATGCCATTGCCGATAAGTTAGAAGCCTTGGGTGTGGGCGAGCGTAAAGTAAACTTCCGCCTGCGTGATTGGGGTGTAAGCCGCCAACGTTACTGGGGTTCACCAATTCCAATGCTTAGCGACGAAGACGGTAACGAACTTGCTGCAACCGACGATATGCTGCCAGTACGCTTACCAGAGGACGTAGTAATGAATGGCGTTACATCGCCAATCAAAGCTGATCCTAACTGGGCAAAAACCACCATGAATGGCGCACCAGCGTTTCATGAAACCGATACCTTTGACACCTTTATGGAATCGTCTTGGTATTACGCTCGTTACTGTAGCCCACGTCATGACGAAGGCATGCTAGACCCAGCAGCGGCTAACTATTGGTTACCAGTAAACCAATACATAGGCGGTATTGAACACGCTATTTTACATTTATTGTACTCGCGCTTTTTCCATAAACTATTACGCGACTTTGGTTTAGTTGATTCAGACGAGCCATTTGACCGCTTACTTTGTCAAGGTATGGTATTAGCCGAAACGTTTTATCGTAAAGATGAAAAAGGGGCTGATATTTGGATTTCGCCAAGCGACGTAAATACCGAAACAGACGACAAAGGCCGCGTAACTAAAGCATGGCATAAAGTTGATGGTAACCCGGTGTTTTCATCTGGCATGAGCAAAATGTCAAAATCGAAAAATAACGGTATTGACCCACAGCATGTTATTGCACAATACGGCGCCGACACTGTACGTTTATTTATGATGTTTACAGCACCACCAGAGCAAACGCTAGAATGGTCTGACGCGGGTGTTGAAGGTGCACATCGCTTCTTAAAACGTGTGTGGAAATACGCGGTTGATGTTAAAACAGTTGGTTTTCAACCACTCAATAAAACAGCATTAAATAACGAGCAAAAAGTACTGCGTCGCGATTTACACAAAGCAATTGCTAAAGTGAGTGATGATGTTGAACGTCGTCAAACCTTTAATACTGCTATTGCGGCAATTATGGAGCTGTCTAATAAATTATTAAAAGCACCGTTAAATAGTAAGCAAGATGTAGCGATAGCTAACGAAGCGCTTGAAGCAATGCTTATTATGCTTGCACCTATTACGCCGCATTTGTCGCACCAATTATGGCAAGAGCTAGGTAAAGAAGGCGATATAGTTAACGCTTCATGGCCAGAGGTTGATCAGTCGGCTTTGGTTGAAGATGAAAAGTTAATTATTATTCAAGTTAACGGAAAACTACGCGCTAAACTAACCGTTGCAGCCGATGCCACAAAAGAGCAAGTAGAAGCACTCGCTTTTGAACAAGCAAGCGTAACTAAATACACTGACGGTGTTACCGTTCGTAAAGTTATTTACGTACCGGGTAAACTGCTTAATGTGGTAGCTAATTAATATGGCCGCTTTTAACGCCATTAAAAACGGACTAGCCTTAGTGCTAGTCTGTTTTTTATTAACTAGCTGTGGCTTTCATTTAAAAAAAGCCTCTAGCTTGCCAGACGATCTAAAACAAATAACCCTCATTGGCGACGATGAAAAGTCAGCGTTATTTAGCGCCTTAAAAAGTGAGCTTATTGCCAGTGACGTTAAACTAGTTGCGGCTAGTAAAAAGTCGGCACAGCTTTATTTATTTAAAGATCAGCTTGAACGTCAAACCTTGTCGTTGTTTCAAAATGGCCAAGTAGCAGAATACGAACTTACTTACAGTGTTGCGTTTGTGATCAATCGTCCTAATGCTGAGCCAATAGAAAAGCGCTTTGAGTTATATCGTAATTATCAAGACGATCCTGACAATGCATTAGCCAAAGCAAAAGAGCTTGCACTCCTTATTAGCGAAATACGCCAACAAGCTAGTCGTCGTATTCTTAGAGAGTTGTCGCAACTATAATGCGCTGTTACGCTAATCAATTACCGAGTGAACTAAAAAAAGGCTTAAAACCCTTTTACTTAGTGTTTGGTGAAGAGCCTTTTCAAGAAGCGCAATGTGTACAACAAATTCGCGCAATTGCTAAAGAGCAAGGCTTTGATGAAGTAATTAAATTTACTTTAATGCAAGGTTTTGATTGGCAAGAAATTATAGCTCAATATCAAAGTATGTCGCTGTTTAGCGCCCGCACTATTATTGAGCTTGATTTAAACCAGCAAAAGCCAGGAATTATTGGCAGCAACACGTTTAAAAAAATTATTGAGCTAATAAACCCCGATACCATTTTAATTATTAAAGGCGCTAAAGCCAGCCAAGACGTACAACGCAGTGCTTGGTTTAAAGCGCTTGATAAACACGGTTTATTTGTACCTTGCTATCCGCTTACCGGTACGCATGTAAAGCGTTGGTTAGATGAGCAATGCCAGCGTTTATCTCTTAATATGCAAAATGAGGCAAAGCTGAGTTTAATTAGCGCCACTGAAGGTAATTTACTGGCGTGCTTTCAAGAACTCGAAAAACTCTCATTACTACACGCCAATGCGCTCATTACACAACAATTAGTAATGCAAGGGCTATTAAATCAAGCCAAGTTTGATATTTTTGATTTAAGCGACGCACTATTAAACGGCCAAGCTAAACAAGCAATAAAAGTGCTGAATAAACTGGCCAGCGATAACACCGAAGTGGTGAGTGTTTTATGGGCAATAACCAAGGAACTTAACACCTTAATTGATGTGCAAATTGGTTTACTTAATGGCGAGCCCATTGCTAATTTATTTAAGCAAAAAGCAATATGGAAAAACCAACAAGCGCCAGTACAAAGTGCTATAAATAGGTTAAGTATTCATACCCTTGAGCAAATTAGCTCTGAGCTTGCAATATTTGACGCCAGCTACAAACAAGGTAACTTAATTGCGCCCTATCAAGCACTCGCGCATATTTGTATTAAGTTTTGCCAACCGCTGAATATTTCGCTGCCATGTCATCCTGTTAATTAAAATGCAGAATTTAACATGATCGCAATTTTTGGTGGCACTTTCGACCCCGTTCATTTGGGGCACATTAATATGGCAAAGCAATGCGTAAATGCACTTAACTTAAATACGTTGTACTTTATGCCTTGCGCACTGCCCGCCCACAAAATGGCTCCTGGCATTAGCACCGAGCACCGAGTAGCTATGCTCAATGCAGCAATTGCGCCTTACCCTTTTTTTCAACTCGATTTAAGAGAGTTGCACCGCACTGGGCCTTCTTATTCTTTATTGAGTTTACAAGAATTAAGAGCACAGCATCCAAACACGCCAATTGTGTTTTTAATTGGCATGGACTCGTTTAATAACCTCGATAAATGGTATCAGTGGCAAGCAATCACGCAACTTTGCCATATTGTGGTGTATCAACGCCCTGGGCAGCAATGTGCTGTTAGTGGCCATTTACAGCATTATATGCAACAAGCGCAAGTTAATAATGCAAAAACCCTTTCACATACGGTTGCCGGTAAACTTTATTTTTTACCCGGTGAAATGCTCGATGCAGCATCGAGTAATATTCGCCAACAACTTAAAAATACTAATAAAAAGAATGAACTATTACCCGATGCAGTGAGTCTGTATATAGAGCGCCATGCGCTTTACCAAAATGATGATAATACTAATTAACCTTGACAAGTGAATACTCTGCAAGAGTCATTGGTATAAAACCCCTAGCATGTTAAAATGCACGCTATTAAATTTAAAATTGAGACAAAACCTTGGATTCGAAACAACTACTCGCTTTTGCAATAGATAAAATTGAAGATATGAAAGCACGCGATGTGATTCATATTGACGTAACAGCAACATCAGACATTACAGACTACATGGTTGTATGCTCTGGCACATCTAAACGTCATGTTCTGTCAATTGCTGATAATTTAGCAAAAGAGGCTCGCCACGCAGGTGAAGAACCTTTAGGTTATGAAGGCCAAAGCGACGGTGAATGGGCATTGGTTGATTTAGGTGATGTGGTTGTACACGTGATGCAAAACGAAGCACGTAGCTATTACGATCTAGAAAAACTGTGGGGCTAGTAATAAACACCCACTTATTTTAGACAGGCTTGGAAGTAACACGTGAAAATACAAATGATTGCCGTTGGTACAAAAATGCCAGCTTGGGTAGAAACCGGATTTACAGAGTATCAACGTCGTTTTGCTAAAGATATGACACTTGAACTGATTGAAATCCCAGCCGGAAAACGTGGTAAAAATGCAGATATAAAACGCATTTTACATATTGAAGGTGAAAAAACCTTAGCAGCTATTCCTAAAGGCAACCGTATTGTTACTCTAGAAGTAACAGGTAAACCACTTGATACCCACGAACTTGCTAAAAACATGGAAAAATGGCAACTCGATGGCCGCGATGTAAGTTTACTTATTGGCGGTCCTGAAGGACTTGCACCAGAGTGTATTGCTGCCTCTGAGCAAAAATGGTCGTTATCTAACTTAACTTTACCGCACCCTTTGGTGCGTATTATTGTTGCTGAAAGCCTATACAGAGGCTGGAGCTTAAATAACAACCATCCTTATCATCGCGAGTAATCCTTGCCATGTTAAAACAAAGACCCACTATTCGCGACCATTCAGCAGAGGCAAACTTATTTGCACGGCGTGCGTTTGTGGGTTTTATTTTTATATTAGCTCTAATTGCTATTTTACTCTCGAATTTATATAAAATTCAGGTAGATGATCATCAAAACTACCAAACTCGCTCCAACGACAACCGTATTAAAGTTATTCCAATTGCGCCTAACCGAGGTTTAATTTACGACCGCAATGGCGTATTACTTGCCGAAAACAAACCCGTTTATAATCTTGAGGTTATTCCTGAAGATGTTGCAGACCTGCCGCTATCGCTTGAACAAGTAAGTAAAATAATAACCATAAGCGAGCAAGAAAAAACCGACTTTTTAGACGATATAAAACATACGCGGCGTTTTAAAAGCCAAGTACTAAAAGCACGTTTAGATGAAACAGAAGTTGCTAAATTTTCAGTAAACCAACATAAATTCCCAGGCTTTAGTATTGAAGCTCGCCTCGCCCGCTATTATCCGTTTGGCGATACCCTTACCCATGCACTGGGCTATGTGGCTAAATTAAACAGAAAAGAGCTAAATAAATTAACTCAAGAAGATCAAGCTACAAATTATCGCGCCACTCACGACATTGGCAAACTCGGCATCGAAAAGTATTACGAAGAACTCTTGCATGGCCAAGTGGGCTCGCAGCATGTTGAAGTTAATAATCGCGGTAGAATAATTCGCACTTTAAGCATGCTCCCCCCGCAACCAGGGAGCGACTTAGTACTCACACTCGATATTGGTTTACAGCAAATTGCCCAACATGCGCTTAAAGATATGCGTGGTGCTATTGTCGTTATGGACGCTAAAGATGGCGGTGTACTTGCGCTTTATTCTAACCCTAGTTACGACCCTAATTTATTTGTGCACGGCATAAGCAGCAAAAACTATAAAGCGTTACTAAACCCAGACCGCCCGTTAATTAATCGTGCAACTCAAGGTCGTTATGCACCTGCCTCTACTGTAAAACCACATATGGCTATTTTAGCCCTAGAAGAGAATATAGTCAGCGAAAGTACTTCTATGTGGGATCCTGGTTTTTTTCAAATTCCAAATGTAGAGCATAAATGGCGCGACTGGAAACGTTGGGGTCATGGTCATGTTGATGTATACAAAGCAATTGAAGAGTCGTGCGATACCTATTTTTACGATGCAGCTTATCGCTTAGGTATTACTAAAATAAGTAACTTTATGTCGCGTTTTGGCTTTGGTGAACTCTCTGGTATTGATATTCATGAAGAAACTACGGCAATACTGCCCTCAAAAGAGTGGAAAGAAAATCGCTTTAAAGAGTCGTGGTGGCGTGGTGACACTATTTCTGTAGGCATAGGCCAAGGCTATTGGACCGCCACTCCAATTCAGATTGCAAATGCGACAAACATTTTAGTAAACCGTGGTATTAACCATCCGCCACATTTAGTGCAAGTCGTTAAAAAAGATAACGACATTATACAAATCAATAATGAAGAAAAGCCCCCTGTAATATTAAAAAACCCTCATCATTGGCAAATTGCTTTAGATGCAATGCACAACACAGTAAAAAAAGTATCGGGTACTGCGCATAAAGCATTTAAAGGGACTAATTATGACTCTGCTGGTAAAACGGGCACAGCACAAATAGTAAGTATTGCTCAAGGCGAACGCTACGATGCTGATGCGTTAAAAGAGCGACAACGCGACAACACTATTTATATTGGTTTTGCACCGTATAACGATCCCAAAATTGTAGTGTCTGTAATATTAGAAAATAACCATGGTGGTGTGCAAATTGCTCGGCAACTTATGGATTACTACTTTGCAGCCAACCCCGTTAATCTTGCAAGGAATAACATCCCATGACCGCTTTGCACGATAAACGCTCAATTTGGATGCGCCTACATATAGACTTACCCTTATTTATTGCGCTGCTAATAATGATGGTCGGTAGTATCACTATTGTGTACAGCGCCAGTGGCCAAGATAACGCCATGATGATCCGCCATATTACGCGTATGGCCGGTGCAATTGTAGCTATGTTCGTATTAGCGCAGCTATCTCCTGCTACTTTAAAGCGCTTAGTTATACCGCTTTATTGCTTAGGGCTATTAATGCTGGTTGGAGTGTTATTATTTGGAGTGAGTTCTAAAGGTGCTCAGCGCTGGCTAGACTTAGGTATCACTCGCTTTCAACCATCTGAATTAATGAAGCTTGCAGTCCCCATGATGGTTGCTTGGTATATAGGACGTAATCACTTACCCCCTCGCCCACTGCATTTAATTATTGGTTTTGTAATTATGATGCTACCGACGCTACTAATTAAAGAGCAGCCCGACTTAGGCACTTCTATATTAATTGCCAGCTCAGGTGTTTTTGTATTGTTTTTATCGGGTTTGAGCTGGCGTTTAATTGGTTTTTTAAGCTCTATAGTAGCACTCGCTGCATGGCCTTTTTGGCACTATGGTATGCACGATTATCAAAAGCAACGAGTACTTACTTTTTTAGATCCTGAAAGCGACCCGCTTGGCTCTGGCTATCATATTATTCAGTCTAAAATTGCGATTGGCTCTGGTGGCATTGAAGGTAAAGGTTGGTTACAGGGTACGCAATCGCAACTTGAGTTTTTACCAGAGCGCCATACTGACTTTATATTTTCGGTGTTAAGTGAGGAATTTGGCTTATTTGGGGTGTGTATTTTACTCAGTTTATATTTATTTATTATTGGCCGCGGTTTATACATTGCCGTTAATGCACAAGATGCCTTTGGCAAGTTATTAGCTGGCTCACTTACACTGACATTTTTTGTTTATGTGTTTGTAAATATAGGCATGGTATCGGGTTTATTACCCGTTGTAGGTGTACCGCTTCCACTAATAAGTTATGGTGGTACGTCTATGGTGACGCTGATGGCCAGTTTTGGCATTATTATGTCTATTGCAACTGATAAAAGGATGCTTTTAAAATAATGCAATTTTATACTCGATTTTTTACTATCAGCTTTGTCCTAATACTTTTAAGTGCTTGTAGTAGCTCAAATAACACCCCAAGCAGTCGCTACAGCATGCGCCATGATGCTGCACCATTACGTGCGCCTACCACATTAGAAATGCAAGACGCTGTAGTGGTTAAAGTTACTAAAAGTGCCAGCGCAAGCCGGCCTTATACCGTATTAGGTAAAAGTTATACGCCTATGCTTGACGAGACTGGTTATGCAGAGGAAGGCATTGCATCGTGGTACGGCCGTAAATTTCATGGTTATCATACTTCAAATGGCGAAATATACGATATGTTTGCCATGACCGCCGCTCATAAAACACTGCCCTTACCTAGCTTTGTAAAAGTAACAAATACCAGTAATAATAAATCTGTCATTGTGCGCGTAAATGACCGTGGCCCATTTCATGAAGATAGAGTGATTGATTTATCCTACGCAGCCGCATACAAACTAGGTTATTACACCCATGGTACAGCCAAGGTTAAGCTTGAAGCAGTTACGCTTGACAATTCGACTGCGCATTTAACCTATATTCAGGTAGCAGCAGGTAGTACACTAGCAAATATTGAAGCACTGGCTAGTCGTTTACGCCTCGATTATAAATTACCCACTAATATCGTGCAAAAAGACGATATTTTCAGGTTGCATTTAGGGCCAATTAAAGACGCCCAGCATGCACAGCAAGTATTAACACAATTAAAACAAAACCAATTTAAAAACGCGTTCTTGCTTTACACTCAGTAAGACTAATACCCAAACTACCCTAAGATGCAGAATTCAGCGTTGTACTGGGACTTAATATCTAGGCGTTACTTTGCTGAAATGGTAATCCCTTTTAAAAAGTAACAACACAGAGAGTAAGCTCCAGTGAAACGCCCTGGAGGTTGGTTTAAAAACGATTTATACTGCGTTATTGATTTGAACAATAGAGTGACTATTATTTGTAATCAATGCCTTGCCTAAATCGTTTTTAATTCCAACGACGCCCGCATCTAGGGGTAGTTTGGGTATGTGAATGGGCTAACGCAAATCTTTAACTTTAACCATTAATGAGTATGATGAAATCTATTAAACATAAAATTCTCAACGGGGTATGCGGCCTAGTTTGTTCTGCCGCCGTATTTTCAGCCACCGCACAAATTATTCCAGCACCTCCTCAAGTTAATGCTAAAGGTTATTTTTTAGTAGACTTTACAACTGGTAAAGTTATTGCCCAAGGTGAAGCTGATACAAAGTTAGCACCTGCTAGTTTAACTAAAATGATGACCAGTTATGTTATAGGCACAGAAGTTAAAGCCGGTAATATTGCACCTACCGACATGGTTACGGTTAGCGAAAAAGCATGGGCTAAAAACTTTCCAGAATCATCTAAAATGTTTATTGAAGTAGGTAAACAAATTAGCGTTGATGACCTAAACCACGGAATAATTATTCAATCAGGTAACGATGCCTGCGTTGCTATGGCAGAGCACATTGCCGGTAGCGAAAGCGCTTTTGCTGATTTAATGAACGCCCACGCTGCAAAATTAGGCATGAGCAACACTCACTTTATTAATAGCCACGGCCTTGATACCGACGCGCACTATACAACACCGCGTGATATGGCAACACTTGGCGGCGCACTTATTCGCGATGTACCCGATGAGTACGCACTTTATAAGAAAAAGTCATTTACTTATAACGGCATTAAACAATACAACCGCAACTCATTATTATGGGATGAAAGCCTAGACGTAGACGGTATTAAAACCGGCCATACATCAGATGCAGGCTACAGCTTAGTAACCTCTGCAACTAAAAACGATATGCGTTTAATTGCTGTTGTTATGGGTACTTCAAGCGAGCGCGCACGTAAAGAAGAAAGCAAAAAGTTACTTAACTATGGCTTTCGCTTTTATGAAACAATTACACCGTACAAAGCAGGCGATAGCTTTGCAGAGCAACGTATTTGGATGGGTAATAAAGAAAATGTTTCTTTAGGTATTTTAGAAGATACCCCTATCACTATTCCACGTGGTCAGCATAAAAATTTAAAAGCGAACTTTAAATTAGATAACACGCTTGAAGCGCCATTAGCTAAAGGCACTAAAGTAGGTACTTTATTTTTACAACTAGAAGGCGAAGATATTGCACAATATCCGCTAGTTACACTTGAAGAAGTGGAAGAAGGTAGCTTCTTTAGTAAAATTTATGACTACTTACGTTTACAGATTATGCAATAGCCGCATAAAACAATATTAACGCCTCTGCTATGAGGCGTTTTTTTTTGCTTGAAAAATGCTAGAATGCGCCCCATATAAGTCAATTATGTTGAGTTGTAACTTTTTTGGCACAGCCAAACAAGCTTAACTCAGATTGCCATTAGCCCAATAGTATTAAGCTTAGGGTTTGCCACTTAGCAAAATTAAGCCAACACTTTTTTGTATGAGGAGTCACTGTCGTGGTTCAACCAGTTAAAGATACTAAATTTGATGAGTATTTAGAGTTCCCTTGCCCGTTTACATTTAAAATAATGGGTTTAGCCAATGTAAACTTAACGGATCAAATTTTAGCTAAGTTACAAGTTATTGCACCTGGCGACTATGCCCCAAAAGTAAAACCAAGTAGCAAAGGTAATTACGAATCAGTTTCGCTTGTTGCAACCGTTACTAGTGGCGCTCATATTGAAGAAATTTATAACGTGATCAGTAATCTAGATGACGTACGCCACATGCTTTAAGCCATAATTGAGATTTGTTGTGAAAGAAAACACCTTAATCGTGCGCCAACTTGGCCGCCAGCGTTACTTGCCAATTTGGCAGAAAATGCAAGACTTCACCGATACCCGCGACGACAATAGCGCGG
This sequence comes from Pseudoalteromonas sp. SR45-4, assembly GCF_014163535.1. Taxonomy (NCBI): domain Bacteria; kingdom Pseudomonadati; phylum Pseudomonadota; class Gammaproteobacteria; order Alteromonadales; family Pseudoalteromonadaceae; genus Pseudoalteromonas; species Pseudoalteromonas sp. SR45-4. The sequence goes on along the minus strand of NZ_JACJDO010000004.1, from coordinate 3,404 downwards.
ATGAAATTTGGTTAGTAGAGCACGAAAGTGTATTTACTCAAGGCCAAGCAGGTAAAGACGAGCACTTACTCGCACCCGGCGATATAGAAGTGATTAAAGTTGATCGCGGTGGGCAAGTAACCTACCACGGCCCCGGCCAGCAAATGATGTATGTACTATTTAACTTACGTCGTTTAAAAATTGGTGTACGCGAATTAGTTACTTGGCTAGAGGAGTGTATTATTGAATCCCTCGCCGAGTACGACATTCAAGCATACGCCAAAGCCGATGCGCCCGGTGTTTACGTTAACGACAGTAAAATAGCCTCTTTGGGTTTACGCGTTCGTCGTGGTTGCTCGTTTCATGGCTTAGCATTAAATGTTAACATGGACCTAAGTCCATTTTTACGCATTAACCCATGTGGTTATGCAGGCATGAATATGGTGCAAACTAAAGAATTAAAGGGTCCTCAAAACCTAGAAACAGCAGGTGCAGGACTGGTAAAACACATGATTAAAAAGCTTAATGCAACACAGGTTAAGCATACTGAAGGGTTTGAAAACGAATGAATAAACCAGTCAAGATGGAACCAGGTGTAAAACTACGCGACGCAGCAAAAATGGCGTTGATCCCCGTAAAAGTTTTACCAACAGAAAAAAACGAAATGTTACGCAAGCCAGAGTGGCTAAAAATTCGCTTACCTAAATCAACAGAGCGTATTGAGGGTATTAAACAGGCAATGCGTAAGCATGGGCTGCACTCGGTATGCGAAGAGGCTTCATGCCCTAACCTATCTGAATGTTTTAACCACGGTACAGCTACCTTTATGATTTTAGGTGCAATTTGTACTCGTCGTTGCCCATTTTGTGATGTTGCCCATGGTCGTCCATTAACACCTGATGCAACTGAGCCTGAAAAACTAGCGCTTACAATTAAAGACATGAAGCTAAGCTATGTGGTTATTACCTCGGTAGATCGTGATGATTTACGTGATGGCGGCGCGCAGCATTTTGCCGATTGTATTCGCGAAATTCGCAAGCACAGCCCAAATATTACTATTGAGATTTTAGTACCCGATTTTCGTGGCCGTATGGACCGCGCACTCGAAATACTAATCGAAACCCCACCAGATGTGTTTAACCATAACCTAGAAACTGCGCCGCGTTTATATAAGCTTGCGCGTCCAGGGGCTGATTACAAATGGTCACTTGAGCTACTGCGTCGCTTTAAAGAAGCGCACCCAGAGATTAAAACTAAGTCTGGTTTAATGGTTGGTTTAGGTGAAGAAATTAGCGAAATAGAAGAAGTACTTCGCGACTTACGTGCCCATAACGTTGATATGCTTACAGTAGGCCAATACTTACAGCCTTCTAAGCACCACTTACCAGTAAAACGTTACGTGCCACCTGCTGAGTTTGATGCACTAAAAGCCTACGCTGATGAAATTGGCTTTACTCATGCAGCCTCTGGCCCATTTGTGCGCTCTAGCTACCATGCTGACCAACAAGCGGCAGGTAAAGAAGTAAAATAAGTCGTTTTTATAAATTAAGCAAGCCGTTAGTGATCAATAGTCATTAACGGCTTTTTTGTTGCAGTTTATTACCCATAAGTAATAAGGATAATTGAATTATTTTAATTTTTAATTGCTTTTCTTCTAAGCTGAAATGAAATATTATCGTTTAACTCGAGCCAACTAAAGTCCTTATTCCAAGCCTGCTTAAAGCTTTCTCCGCCTTGCGAATTATCCAGGATTTCTTTTAAGTCAAATATTTTGGAGAAATTATCTTCGTTTACGTCGTAACTTGACCACCCCCTAACTCCCAAGTCAATATGCCCTAGAAAGCTCGATTTAAACTCGTTAGCTGAGGCCACAAAATCCCCGTTGCCATTTAATTTTTCAGATATAAGACTTTTCTCTTTATCACTAATTGAACCTGTAACTTCTAGCTCACCTAATTGACTGATTGATATACCCCAATCTTTATTCGCTAATGATGGTTGTCCAGCCGCTATTTCAGTCATAATATTGTCATACTGAGTAAACATTTTTTCAACCGAGTTAGAAACTTCACCACCCGGCATATAAAGATTAACAGTAGCTATTCGAATATTATTTAACGCTTTTTCTTCTGCTTCCCTTGTTGATACAACATTATTTGTTATTATTTTCATTGACTTATTATAAGTCGGCTCTGGCTCTTTAGGCTGATCTTTATGATATATATCCTTAGCTAGTCGCTCCATTTCACTATTTAATTGCTCTTTACCATTTGCAGGTTTATTAACTTTTACTTCTGAACCGTTCGATATAAACTGCGATGCTAAATTAGTATCATTTGAATTAACTTTCATATCATTTTCCTTGTTCGTTATTACTAGCTATCGGCAGGTTACTATCTTACTTTAGTTGCTTGTATGGCCAGTGTTGGTAACTTAGGTAAAATAAACTGCCGAATATTTTCCTCCTCTCTAATCATTACTACATATTAATGGCCATACAACTGCGATAATTTAATACCTGGTAATGGTGCCTTAGTACTGACTAAAGTTAGATTTAATGTTGGTAGAACATGGTTAAATATATAATGCGCACGCTGCATATGAAACTCCGAGCTGAACAAAATTGCATGGCTGATATTAGCACTCGCTAAAATAGGTTTAGCCAGTAGAGCATTCTCAAAGGTAAAGCGGCTTAATGGAATATCTAAAAATACAACTGTAGGTATTCCAAGCTCAATAAAATAATTATTTAGTGTATCGTTCATGCGCGCAATCAGTGGTATTAAAATGCACGCCAAAACCTCCTGTGCATAATATTTTAGCCTTGGGATTATGCAAATATGCTTGATATGACTGAGCGCATCGGATTTTCGCTATTACTGATAAACGGCTGTCACTACTGTTGGGCGCACCTAAAACTATAATTACCGCATTCATTTAGTCGTCCTTCACCACAAAACGAAGCTATTAAGTTTAAACTATTTTTACTGATCGCAATTTATCGTTAGGTCAATCGGCTTTTACTTGAGACAATCGCGGTAGTTATTTTTAAAACATGGTTCATTATGAAACTATTAGTTCGCAACTTATCTCGTGCTACTTCTGAGCACGACCTTCGTACTTTATTTGCAGAGCACGGTAAAGTGACTACCTGTAACTTAGTACTTGATAAAGAAACTGGCCAATCTAAAGGTTTTGCCTTTGTTGAAATGCCAAACGACATAGAAGTTAAAGGTGCAATTAAAGCCCTTAACCAAGCAACTGTTGATAAAAGCAAAATCCGCGTTAAATTGGCAGATGCTTAATTAGTTAGCCGCGGCTATTATTGCCCTTAATATTATAAACACAGATGTGTTTTATTATTAGGGCAGTATTAATTTAGCCTACATTTATAACACTGCCACAACTAATTTTGCTCCTTGCTC
>NZ_JACJDO010000049.1:0-24494 GCF_014163535.1 Pseudoalteromonas sp. SR45-4 | reverse complement strand
CCTTGCAGATATTTGTTAGTGAGAACAGTGCCTTTACAAAGCCTGTGCCACCGCTGAATAATGGCTTTATCGGTTAGTCGCTTGGCTTTTTTATCATCAACATAGAGTACTAAGTGGGTGTGATTGCTCATTACTGCATACGCGCACACATCGATACAAAATACGTTAGCGAGGGCAAGTAATTTGCTTTCAACCCACCCTCTGCGATGTTCATACGATTGATTAGTAAAGTTGTCTACGCCGCATAAAAATGCACGGCGTACACAGCGCGAAATACAGTGGTAGTATTTTGTATCGACCAAACTTACCTGACGCTTTCTTGCGATAGCCATGTGACACCCTGCTTAATTATTGCACTAAAAAGAGCATAGTTAATTACACTGATATTACAAATATTAGGGTGGGTGTCTGTTTAAAGAATTCTAGCCAGAGCTTAGTTAATCATGCTGATATTACAAATATTAGGATGGGTGTCATCTTAAAGAATTTGTTAGCGTCGCTTTTAAAAGCTTTAACATAAGAAAGTTACAAAACGCAGGTCAGTTAAGCGAAGCGCCACCCGAAGAACGAATGCCACCATCACTCAGATCATTGTATATCAACTTAAAATAGCTCTCATTTAACATTTAAAGCCAAGCTAGTCTAACCAATCTCTTTCAGCGCATTTAACGCTGCGTGGGCTTTATCTGCTTGTACAAAAATATGGTCGTGATAAAACGCAGCTACCACATTAGCGCTAATGCCATGCTCTGTCAGTTTGGCAGATACTGCCGCTGTTAAGCCTACAGCCTCAAGGCTGGAATGTACGTTAAGAGTAATTAAACTATATTTTCCCTCGTAAGTAATTCCTGCTTTATCGGCAGTTTCAGCTTTCAAAATAAGGGTTAGCCCTTCTTCTTCAACGTAAGTGGCCAGTGGGTTTAAATGAACATAATCGGCAAGTGAGCCTGCTAAACAGCAAAATATATACTCATCTTGTTTAAGCACAGGCTGCATTGATTTTAATAATTCGTTTATAGCTAAAATTCCGGCCATGGTCGTTCCTTACAATGTGTTATTTAGTGACTTTTAGCTGCGCGACTAGCTCGCTAAGCCTCGCTATTTTTATATTACTTAGTTGTCTGTAGTCGAAATACGGGCACACAATAATATTATTATTAGCATCTATTGCAAACTCGTCATCGAGCCAATCAAACTGCGTTTGTAATTTACCGTGTTGGAGTAAATTTTTAGCGTGGGTACGCCCTGCAATTATGTGCAGTTGGTTTTTATTGCTAGAAGCTTTATCTGCAGAAGTAATAGTTAGATTAGGCGCGCTAAACAGTAGGGCGGTTTTACTGTTTTTTTGAAGTAAAAATTCATCGCGATATTGCTGCCAAGTAGGCGCTTGTTTTGCAAATGAGTAATGCTCGCTTGGTAGAGCAAACAATACTTTAGCGTATACGTTAAATACTTTACGCCAACCATTACCGCAATGTTGGTTTATAGTATTTATTTGCTCATTAATAACGGGCTCTAGGCTGTTGAGCGTTTCGAAGTAGGGCATTGGCGGGGCCTTTGCTACATACACCGCCACGTTAAATTGCTCGTCACCTAAACCAATTAACTGCTTGCTCAAATTAGCCTGCCTTATTTTGCGCTAAAATACGATCGAGATTATTAGCAAAGTTTTGGCGATCAGTTTGGCTAAGCGGCGGCGGCCCGCCACTCATTTCTACGCCGCTCGAGCGCATGGTATCCATAAAGTCGCGTACATTAAGTATTGAGCGAATATTCTCAGTAGTATAAAGCTCGCCACGCGGATTGAGTGCTTGCCCGCCGTTGTCTATTACTTCACTGGCCAGTGGAATATCGCCGGTGATCACTAAGTCACCTTTAGCAATACGTTTTACTATTTCGTCATCAGCAACATCAAAACCCGAAGACACTTGTAGGCGGCTAATATATTTTGATGGCGGGATACGCATGGCATGATTAGCCACTAATATGGTTTCGGTTTGTGTGCGCTCAGCGGCCCTAAAAAGTATTTCTTTGATAACCACTGGACACGCGTCTGCATCTACCCAAATTTTCATGATTAAATCTTTAAATTGCTCTAGTATTTAATTGATCCTATAGCAATTTTTTTTAATCGGCTAGCAAACTTTATTATAGCTATTACGTAATATTAATAACCACTCAAAAAGGAGCTTAAATGAACAAAATAAAATATTTTTTACTCACCATTACACTATTTTCACTCAGTGCATGTACTAGTCCGCCAGAAGGGATCACTGCGGTTAAAAACTTTGACTTACAAAAATATCAAGGTAAATGGTACGAAATAGCACGGCTAAATCATTCGTTCGAAGAGGGTATGGAGCAGGTTACTGCTAACTATACTATTAATGACGATGGCACTGTAAAGGTAATTAATAAGGGCTATATTACTAAAGAACAACAATGGAAGAATGCTCAAGGCCTTGCAAAATTTGTGGGGGATTCTGACATAGGACATTTTAAAGTATCGTTTTTTGGTCCATTTTATGGGGCTTACGTTATTTTTGAACTTGAGCAAGCTGATTACCAATATGCATTTATAACGAGTTATAACAAAGATTACTTATGGTTTTTATCACGTACGCCACAGGTAGGCGATGAGTTAAAAGAGCACTTTTTAAAAACAGTTAAAGACTTAGGCTTTGCAACTGAGCAAATTATTTGGGTTAAGCAAAAATAAATGTAAAGGGGGTTTACAGTAAATATTTACCGCTAGAGCAATTGTAATAACTATTTAAACTTAATGCTCGCAATAACTAAAATGGCAAGCAATGAGCTTCCCATTTTAGTTATTTACTACTTATTTAAAACTACATTAGCAGATCAGTATTTTACTAACTTAGCCTAGTTTAATACTAAAAGTAGAGTAGTTAAGGCTGTTACAACCAAATTTAACACACTAAAAACTTTAACAAGCTGAGTTATAAAATTATAAAAAACCATTATAATTAAAGTACTTAGCGACATATAACCACAAAAAAGCAACGCACCATACCCGCTTTGATCATTCACACAAAGGAGCAGACTTAGTAAAATACTGATCCAAGCGGTAACTAGGAGGTATTTTCTTTGCAAATTAGTCGGCCGTTTTTTAAAAACATCTTTAAAATGATTAAATTTAGCCAACGCAAACGCGTTAAAAGCCAGCAAACAGAGGCTAAATTGTAATAACTCCATCATGCTTTTTGTCCTTTTAAGTCAGAACTAGTATTTTTTTTTATCGCTTTTGTAGTTGGCTTGGCAGTACGTAATTTTTCGGTTTGTATAAAAAACAATATGCCTGAGAGTATAAACAGCGCATCAAAGGTGAATAACGCCCACTGTTTATTTATTAAATAACTAACTATATTACCGTTAGTTGTTAGCGCATTAATTACAGGCACTGCTAAACAGGCTAAACCATTTATTGCCGCCATAACTCGCCATTGCACTCTATCACGCTTTATAAGCGCTACAATAGCCACCACAAGCCAGGTTAAAAAGAACGCCAACACTTCTTTATCAGCACGCCCGGCAACTTGTAGGCTAAGTACTCTATTAGCAATAAAAAACGCACAGGTAGCTAAAGGAAGCCCCATTAAAGTAGCTAGGTTTAATCCTTCGACTAATTTTAAGCCAAACGATGGGTGAGCATTTTTTTTCATTCGCTCACGTAAGCGTTTTGCCCACATAATGCAGCCAGAGGCAATCATTACACAACCCGCAATACCTCCTAAAAAGTAGAGCCAACGTAGTAATGGTTCGGCTAAGCGCCCGGTATGCATTGAGTTTAACGATTCATAAAGCGCTTTACCTGCACTTAGTTCTTCATCGGTTTGGGCTACTAACTCCCCAGTGGCGCCACTAAATATTAACCGCGGCGTTTGGTCACGAAATGCTTTTTGTGGGCTAACTAGTACAGTGATAGTTGATGCTGCCATATTAGGATTACTTACCTGTACACGGCGAATATCAGCATTTGGCCACTTAGTATAAAGTTGATCTAAAATGCTATTTACTTTTACCATAGGCGCTGCACCCTGCGCTTTGTCAGTTACATTATTGCGTGGTGTAACATCATTAAAAAAGTCTCGCATACCTTTGTCGTAACTAGTTTCTGCCGGATAAGGAAACAGCATAAATATTAAGGTAATTAACCCGGTGTAGGTAATCATTAAATGAAAGGGCAGAGCTAATACTGAGCTTATATTATGAGCGTCGAGCCATGTGCGGCTGCCTTTATTACGCCTAAAGGTAAACATATCTTTAAAAATACGCTTGTGGATCACCACCCCCGATACAATCGCAATTAGCATAAATAAGCTCGCAAAACACACAATCCAGCGCGCTGTAATAACATCTATGTAATGTAAATCAAAATGCAGGCGATAAAAAAAGTTACCACCTTTGGTTTCTCTAAAAGGTGCAAGCGGCTGCATAGTATTTGGATCTAATTGCGTGTTTTCAAATTTACTTCTACGCTGGCCCGGCTCTTTAGGTTTTGCAAAGCCGTAGGTTAAGTAAGGTACGCGTTGTTCAGGAAGTGTTATACGCCAATTTGGAGCATTGCTTGCTTGAGCGTTTAGGTAATCAAAACCTGTAATTATTTGCTGTTTTTGGGCACTTATACGATCAGTTTGCGCTTGAATATTATGAATTTCGGGCTGATTCCATAAACTAATTTCGTCTCTAAAAAAGCTCAACGTACCAGAAAAAAAGATCAAATAAAGTAACCAACACACTAATAGCCCAACCCAGGTATGTAACCAGGTCATTGAACGAAAAAAACTATCCTTCATACCCAACCCTTTATTAGTGCTAATAAACTTAATTGTGCTGCAGTAGCTAGTAAAATACTGATCCATACTGTTTTTAATGACTTAACATAAAAAGCGTAAATAAATACCAGCGTATAAATTAAAATACTTAACGACACGCTCATCAAAACTGCATCCGCTTTATTTAGTGGCAAAATAGCGCTCAGTAGCGAACAGCTCACCGCAGTAAAAAAGTAGCCACCGACAATGGCAATTAAAAAGCGTAAACACACTTTAAAAGCATAACTAAAATGGCTTATGTGCTGAAATATCAAAAGCGGCTTTAATAAAAGCAGCTTAGTTGACCCTAAACTAAGTGATGAAGCCTGCATAATGAGTCAATCCCTTAAATATGGCGAAAAATAAAAGTGCTATTATATAGTTTATGAATGCAAAAGATAGTGATTCCTATTTGCATGCGTAAATTAACTTTAACTTAGTATAATATTGATCCCAAATACGCTTAAGCGCCTTGCTTGGTAGTTAACTTAGGTTTATGGTTAATTTACCCTTTAAAAATAGTAAGTAGAATAATGATGAATAATCACGAAAAGCTAAACTATGTAGAGTTTCCAGCAGCTAATTTAACCGCAACTAAAGCGTTTTTTAGCCAAGTTTTTAATTGGCAATTTACCGACTACGGCCCAGACTACACGGCTTTTAGCGGGCAAGAGCTTAATGGTGGGTTTTACCAATCGCCGTTAAAGTCGAGTACTGAAGAGGGTGGGGCGCTATTGGTTTTTTACAGCACCGATATTCATGCAACTCAAAGAAAAGTAATCTTATACGGCGGTAAAGTAATTAAGCCTATTTTTGAATTTCCTGGCGGTTGTAGGTTTCATTTTACCGAGCCAAGCGGTAATGAGTTTGCAGTATGGGCTGAAAAACACTAAGTTATATAATGGGTTAAGTGCATAACCAGGAATAGATCAGTATTATACTAACTAGTAGTTAGGCACACTTAAATAAACCGATTTTTTACCAACTCAATACCGCAAATAACGAATAGAGGCCAAAATTTGAGTGAAAAACAGTCAAAAAAGATAGAATTTAATGAATTAGTAGCTCAAGTTAGTAAATGCGTGATCTGCGAACCGCAATTACCGTTAGGAGCACGCCCAGTTATACAGTTTAACCCTAATGCCCGAGTATTAATTGCAGGCCAAGCACCAGGTATAAAAGTACACCAAAGCGGTATACCGTTTAACGATCAAAGCGGTGATCGATTAAGGCAGTGGTTAGGGCTTACTAACAGCCAATTTTATGATGCCAATAACATTGCTATTTTACCTATGGGGTTTTGCTATCCAGGTAAAGGCAAGTCGGGCGATTTACCACCACGTAAAGAATGTGCTCCGGCTTGGCGCGCGCAGCTTTTAGCCGCCTTACCTAATTTACAGCTCACTATTGTGCTTGGTAAGTATGCCCAGGCTTATCATTTACCCAATACTAAAAAGCTAGCACTTACTGAGTTAGTAAAATTGTGGCGTGACTATTGGCCAAGCCATTTAGTGCTACCACACCCCAGCCCGCGTAATAATATTTGGCTTAAAAAGAACCCTTGGTTTGAGCAGGAGGTACTGCCAGAGTTAAAAAAACGCATAGCAGAGGTATTATTGTAGGCAAGTAGCTTATTGCCGCGCGTACCTAATGCTAGCATTTAAGTAATTATATTTTCGTTGAAAATATTACGCTTGCAAGCTTAGCACATACGAGTAAAACCTATTGCCGTGTTTAAAGTTTATTGTAAGTGCGATTTAAAATCGCACTTTGTACTAAACACTTTATTTTACTGATTTTGCAACAAAGACAATAACTGATCTTTTGATAATTGCCCGGTGTTGCTGCTGCCGCTAAGTACTTTGTCGGCAAGGGCTTGTTTGTGCTCATGCAGTTGCAGTATTTTTTCTTCTATGGTGTTTTGCGCAATTAAGCGATACACGGTTACAGGGCGTGTTTGCCCTAAGCGATGCGCTCTGTCAGAAGCTTGTTGCTCAACCGCGGGGTTCCACCAAGGATCTAAGTGCAGCACATAATCGGCAGCCGTTAAATTAAGCCCAGTGCCGCCAGCTTTTAAACTAATTAAAAATAAAGGCGCCTCACCTGCCTGAAACTTATCAACCTGTTGCTTACGTTTGTTGCTGCTCATGCTGCCATCAAGGTAGCAATATGCTGTACCGCGTTTTTTTAGTCGCTGTTCAACTAATTTAAGCACATCAACAAACTGGCTAAAAATAAGTGCTTGGTGATCATTTTCAAGTAATTCTTCAATTATTGCTTCGGCGGTGTCGAGTTTGCTTGAAGGTAACTTACTGTTTTCAATTAATAACTGCGGAGCAATACACGCGCGGCGCAATTTAGTTAATGACGCCAATATAGTAATGTATTGGCTGTCTTCTTGGCTGGCTTGCTCAAGCGCGTTTAAGCGAGTGGCTTCGTAAAGAGCTTGCTCTTTATCGCTGAGCGCAAAAGTAAGGTTTATTTCGGTTTTATCAGGTAACTCGGTCAGTACCGTTTTTTTATTACGGCGTAAAATAAACGGCGCAATTAATGTTTTTAGCGTATCAGCCTGCTGCTGATTTTTATCGGCATTACCAAAGCGCTTTTTAAACTCAGCTAATGAATGTAAAAAACCCGGCATTAAAAAGTTAAATAAGCTCCACAGCTCACCTAAATGATTTTCGATAGGTGTGCCCGAAAGCGCAACTTTAAACTGGCCATTAAGTGCAAAAGCAGCTTTAGCGCGAAGGCTTAATGGATTTTTAATGGCTTGTGCTTCGTCTAGTACAATATTGGCAAATTCGTACGCAGCTAATTGATCCCCTATTAAAGGTAATAAGCCATAACTAACAATTACTAGGTCATTAGCGGTAGCACCGGATAGCACCTCATCAGTTGCGGCTGCATTATCAATAGTTTTAATATTGAGGGTAGGGGTAAATCGCGCAGCCTCTACCTGCCAGTTATGACATACCGATTTTGGCGCTATAACTAAGCTGGCACCTAAAGCACTGCGCATTTGTAATACGTTGAGTGTTTGTAGCGTTTTACCTAAGCCCATATCATCGGCTAAACAGGCATTTAACCCCCAGTTAGCCAGTTGCATTAACCATTTTACGCCAACCACTTGGTAGTCGCGTAATATATTAACTAAATGCGCGGGTAATACAGGTTCACTTGGGCGCTCAAATTTAGCTAGGCGCTGTTGCCAGTTTGCACCAAAGCTAACATCACTCAATTCTGCAGCACTGTGATACAAAGGAAGAGCGCGCGCATTAGCAATACGAAGTTGATCGTCGGGGGCGTTTTTAGTTTTACTTTGCATGCCCTCTAAGCGATTTAATAAGTTAGTTAGGCGCTGATCTAATAATAACGAGTTATTTTCGTCAAACTCTATAATACTGCCACGACGCGGGGCTTTAAGGAGTGTTTGCAAAGCAATAATTTGACCATCGGGTAACGATAATTTACCACTAACACTGAGCCAATCGTTATCATCATTTAAATTAAGAGAAAGGTGCTTACTATTGACAACCTTCATACCTTGGGCGTTTTCATCCCAACTTAATACTAGTGCGTTGTCTTTTTGCGCGGCTTCTAATTGTATTATGGCTTGGCTAATATCTTCGGGTAAATAAAACTGCTGATGCGCGCTGTTATACTGCGGATGCTCTTGATCGGCAAATACGCCAGCTAAATTACTAAGTAGGTTTTTTAAAGCGCGTTTTTCTGCTTTTAAATCGCGTTTTACAACGCTGCTATCGGCTTGCTCGTTATCGCTATAGGCTAAGGTTATTGCGCCTATTGCGGGTTCAACCCATGGGCCGTCAACACCAAATGGCATAGTATAAAAGTTAACGTCTATACCCATTGGGGTTAACTTAATTACTGCGGCTAAATCAACAAGCCCTTGGCGCACGTTATTAACCGCAGAAAACTCGCTGCGGCTACTGCTAATATAATGCTCCTTCGACAAGGCCTCTAACGCCGCATTAAGTTGTGGCAGTTTTTCTTCTGTTAAGTTATTAGGTTGCTGAGCAAGCAGGCTATTTAATTTATGTTGTTTGTCATCTACTACAAATACTTGGTAACTATTAGCGTGGCTATGGGTAAGTAAAAAGTCGCCGTCTATGTCAGTAATTTTAGGCTGTATAATTAATTGGTAACAGTCGTTAATATTTCGCCCAATTTCAATTATAAACTCACCTTTGTTAAGCGTAACTAAATTACCTTTAATGTCTTCAAGCCCTTTGAAGTTAATTAGCGCTTGCAACACCGCGCTGGTTGCTTGTACTTCACTGTAACCAAAGCCCGCATGATTACTAATTACTTGCACTAAATTATGATCGGTTGGGCTAAGTAAATGTCGGTATTGAGCATCGTCAAGATCATAAATATTTACTTTACGGCCTTTAGTCCATTCGCCTTTGCTGTTGTGTTTTTGCACTTTGGCTTGAATAAGTGGCAGGTCTAAATGGGTAAGGTCTAGCTGCCAAACTAGGCGCTCATTTTGCGTTGGAGTATCTATTTTACTTACTTCATTTAACCAACGCTGCCATTGTGGCACGCGTTTAAAATGCTGTAATAAACCGGTATCTGGCAATGGTGTATCGTGCGTTAGCCAATTTGCTAAATGCGTGCACTGCTCACCTAGCCAGTGCTGATGCTGTTGGCTTGAATGAATTAATTGGCTCAGCAGTTTACTGTTATCTCTAAGGGCATTAATTTGCTCTTCGCTGCCGTGCTTTATTAAAGCCAATAATAAGCAAAAAAGAGGCGCTAGTGCATTTGGGTTTGCCTGTAGGTTTGCAATCGTATCGTGTAGTAAGCGCTGCTCAAAACTTATTACTTTTTCGGGTGCGAGTAACAAAAATTCAATGGCTTGCGTTGTGCTACTGAGCTCGCCGAGTTGTTTGTTATACCAATTTTTATGTGTTTTTAGCTGTTTTAAATCGGCTTCAGTACCACTGGCATATAAACACACCATATACAGTAAACCGCTTATTTCACACGGATAGCTACCCTTAACAAAGGTTTTACGATAAAGCGTTAACCCCGTTTTAAATTGTTGCAGCGCTAATTCTAAATGAGTGCCGTCAATGGCAAGGCTATTAGCCTGACTAAATATTACTAAGTTATTGTGCGACTTATCAATGAGTAATTCATTATAGTCAGGTTGTTGCAGCAGCGTAGCTAAGCTTTCGTTTAGGTAAATTCGCTTACTTGGCTCAATAGTGGTTGCGGTACTTTGTACTATTGATGGCCATGAATGCTCAGCAGTTAGATTAAAAAATTCACCGCGAATAAAATGCTCTAAACATATTTGTTGCCACTGCGCGGGTAAAGCTAACCACAGCTGCTTACTGTATTTTGATTGTGCTAGTAAATTAATAAAGTGATGATCAATTTCAGGCTCTGCAGATGACGCTAACGGCGAGCCTTCACTTTTCTCAATGCTATTAAATAGCTCAAACATAAACATTAAAGCACTGTCGTTAAAGCGGTATATGGTGGTTATTTGCGTTAAAAAGCTTTTAATTAAGCCAGGGCAGTACTCTAACAAACTTACAATTGCATATACGATGGCATCAATAGAAAGTTTATGATTTTGCCTAAACGGTTGCTCCCAAACCAGTGATTGTTCTTCTAACTCGCGGGTAATTTTTTTTACTTCGGCGAGTGAAAACGAATACCCGTTTATAAAATGATTAAATAGCAGTTTAGAAAACAGCTGAGGCGAATTTTGATAGCTGTAAGATGAAGAACTTAAAAGTAAACTTAATAAAACACAAAGCTTTTTTTGATCATCAATCGTGGTTACTGGGGCAAAAGTAGATAAAGACATAAAACACTATAATAAACACAAGATAACTGAGTATATACTCCCGCGCCTTTAGGTTACAACCTAAAGGGCTGCTTAACCCGTTAAGGGTTAAATTTACGCCAATTAATAGCTGCTTACCTTGATTTGGGTATAGTTAATTACAAATGGTATACTAGATTTTTATAAAAACTAGCTGAGTCTAATGTTAACTATTTCAAATACCGTGACCATTGATGAATGGGAAGTCGAATTAACCGCAGTTCGCTCGCAAGGTGCCGGTGGACAAAACGTTAATAAAGTAGCCAGCGCTATCCATCTTCGTTTTGATATTAACCGCTCTAAATTACCCGACTTTTATAAAGAACGTTTACTTGCACTAAACGACAGCCGCATAACCAAAGACGGCGTATTAATAATAAAAGCGCAAAGCCACCGCACACAAGAGCTTAATCGCGAAGATGCATTTAAACGCTTAAAAGATCTAATTATTAGCGCAACTAAAGTAAATAAAGCCCGCAGAGCCACTAAACCGAGCCGTAATTCGCAGCGTAAACGCATGGATAAAAAAACCAAACACGGCCAAACCAAAGCGTTACGCGGCAATATTAAGCTTTAAAAGTAAGGCGTTAAGCTTGCTGACGCGCGGGCGAAGCCCGAATATTTTCTTGATATAAGACTTCTTCTTTTTCTGATATCTATTTTGTATGCGTCTGTTTTTTGTGTAATAGCCCATTAAGTAAATTATTCACAAAAAAGGGATGAGGCGCTGCGCTTTAAAGAAGAAAGGGAAGTGGGCTGCAAACTCAGCGCTTGTAACCCAAAATCAGCATCGATGTTAACGCTAATCGTAGGTATGATGGCGTGTAGTATTAAATTTATTTAATAATCTATGCATCGCATATACCGCACTTAAGCTAATAACAACAGCCACTGTCACAGAGCTAAACCTATACAGCGCACTGTAAATCAAGTCTTGCCCCGGGGCTAACGACTGCCCAAATAAAATACCAAACGTGGTTAAAACACCAAAGCCAATGCCCGGCGGCCCCCCACCTAAAATATGAAAACGACTAAATATAAACGATAAAATCCACAACACAATAACAGGAAACAGTAAAAAGTCGGTATGGGTGTATAAAAATAGCTGCGACAAAAGTGCGGCATTACAGCCTATAAGCGTGCCAATTATACGCTGCCAACTGGCTATGCCTGCGGCTTTCCAGCATAACGAAAATAAAATTAAAATAGATGCCGCCTGCGCCGAAATAGAGTCTTGTAAATCCAGTGCCTGAAAAACAATAAACGATAACGTAGCCACGCTCGAGCACAACAGCACTTCGTGGCGAATACTTGCTTTATCTTTTGTTGGCACTGCACGCCCAGGGCGCGCAGTAACATCGGGAAATAAACCATGCATTAATGCTGCAATTACTACAGTTAAAATAATGGCTATACCGTTACTTAAAATAAGCGGATAAATACTGCTACTACCAGTTACATAGCTGGCAAAGTGTAATTGAATCGATAAACTAACCGCACCTAAGGCACCAAACAAAAAGCCACTTCCGCTACTCATTTGGTAAAATAAAATACAAAAGCAGGCAAATACAATCAGTACCATAAGTACCGGCAAGTGCGAAAATAACCCCTGCAATATAAGCACAACAAACGCACTAAACGCAGCACTGGCAAAAAACTGCCTAACCACAGATTTATTTAACGTTGGCACTAAACCTAATAGCAACATGGGGTAAACAGTAAAAAAAATCCCATTTGGCCAGTTCATTAATTTACTAATAGCAAACCCTAACGTGCACCCGCCGGCAATACGCAGCGCTTGGCGTAGGCCGTTAGAGTCAAGTTGTGGAGACTGGCTAATTTTTTGACTCATTTTGCCTCCACTAATAAATGTAATGTAACCAGCTAATAAAACGTATTTGTGATGCGCCTAACCATTGTCCAAATTTTGACTCAGGAAGTAGTTGCACCGTAGCACGCGCGCCACTAGGCATATTAGCAATTAGCGCTTGATCGTTTTTTAATAACTGCAAATGAATACGTTGGCGCTGTGCGTCGCGTACCCAACGGTTACTGGTTTCGGTAGTGCTTAGCAAGCCATTGGCACTTAATTGGCCATCGCTTACACCCGCTTCAAAGGTACTAATTTTTGCGTCGTATACTTCACCGGGGCGGCTATCAAAAACCACTTTTGCTAAACTACCTGGGTGCATATTAAGCAGTGATTTTTCACGAAAGTCGGCTACTAAATCAGCCTTTTTAGCCACAATAGCTAACAAAGGTTGGCCACTAAGAGCATAAGCACCGTCAAGTAATTGCAAGTTGGCAACCACACCATCGCTTAAAGCACGTACTTGTGTGTACGATAAGTTAAGCTCAGCTTGCGCTAACTGATTCGCTCCATGGCGCAGCGCTAAGTTATCCTCCCCCGATGTGCCACGCGCTAAAACAGCTTCGGCTAATTGCGCTTCAAAAGCCGCTACGTTTGATTTACTTGCAGCAAAATTAGCCCGAATACTCTCCAGCTCTTGTTCCGATATAGAGTTTTGCTTATAGAGCTTTTCACCTCTACTTTTTAATAAGCTTTGCTCATGTTGTTTTGCTTTAGCTGCACTAATTTGTGCCTCAAGCGCTTTAACATTAGTATCAAGGCGTTTATTTTGTAATTTGGCATCATCGAGGGTTAGTTTAGCTTGTTCAACAGCCAGTAAGTAAGTACTTTGATCTATCTCAAACAATATATCGCCAGCCTTTACCGGTTGGTTATTGCTAACTAACACCTTAGTAACACGGCCACTTATTTGCGGTGATATTTGTACTACTGGGTGGTAAACACGCGCTTGTGGCGTTACTGGCAGCCAAATATCGGCTATAACATAGTATAAAAACACTAAAATGAATCCAACGAGTGAAAGCCTCACATAGCGCGCAAATTTTTGATCAGGTGTCATTGTTAACCTTATTAGAACTGTGATATTTAATATAATTTTTTGCGTTGTCTTCCATTTTAATTAAACCATGAGCCATTACATCTAACTGCTCATCGTTTAGTCCATTATAAAGCTGATTTTTAATATCAGTGATCTGTGCCTCTACCGCCTTTAATATATTGCGGCCTTGCTCTGTAAAATAAATTTTTTTACTGCGCTTATCATGCTTATCAACTTGACGGGTAATAAGAGTAAGCTCTTCGAGTTGCTTAAGGGTACGCGTAAGCGACGGCATTTCTATGCCTAAACTATGCGCCAACGCTTGTTGAGTTACCCCTTCTTTAAGCATATTTATATGCACCAAAGCAATCCAACGCGATTGAGTTAAGCCTAGCGGCTCAACGGCAACTGTAACAACTTCTCGGCATAATCTATGCACTCGACCCATACTGCCACACAAGGTTAAATCGAGTGTTTCATGAAAAGGAACCGGTTTAGACATTTCAACCTCTAACTACTTAGCATGCTAAGCACTTTACCATTAGTTAGCATGCTAAGCATTTTACCATTAGTTAGCATGCTAAGCATTTTACCATTAGTTAGCATGCTAAGTAAATATTTAGCTAGGGTTTAGTAAAGGTTTAGCCGCTAAAACACAAGGGGTTGTTGATCTTTTAAGATTTAATTTGCAGCGTTATATTTGGTTTTAGGTAAGGCAGAGCCTGTGTAGTGTGGTTATTCCTATAAAAAGGCGGTAACCACACATAAATACCAAACACGCCCTAGGCTAAAAGTTGAGTAGGTTAGCAGGGGAGTATTGATCGGTAAGGACTTTTGTATTTTCAGGCCAATCGTGATTATTTTTTGTAAAGTAAAGCATTTGGCTAATAGCTTTAATATTTACACCGTAAGGCAATAGCAGAGGGGTTAACTCACTTACGCGTTTATTAATATGCGCTTGGGTAAGGGTACTTTTATTGCCGGCTAAAATAATACGATTACTGTGGTTTTTTCGGCTAACGTTAATAAAGTCGCCAAAAACAGCGTTGTAAGTGGCTGACTCGTGCTCGTACAGTTTGCTCGATGAAAACGTATTTGCCGCAATAACGCCGTCACTCGCAAGCACACTTTTTAACTCTTCAAAAAACTCTTTAGTTAGTAAATGCTCGGGAATGTAGTCGCCATTAAATGCATCTAAAATTATCCAATCAAACTGCTGTTTTTTAAGCGCCGCACGTTTTATAAAAATACGACCGTCTTGTACTTTTGCCGTTACCTTAGTACTTTCTTTAAAATTAAAGTAATCGCGGGCCACTTTAATTACCGCAGGATCTATTTCAATATTTTCGATTATTGCCTTAGGGTAAAGCTCTGAAATGGTGTTAGACAAAGTGCCACCGCCTAAACCAATAATAAGTACTTTTTTAGGATCTTCTATTAGCAACAAGCTTGAAAACACCAATTTAGTGTAATTAAAAACTAACTTTTTTGGCTCGTTAATATACATGCAACTTTGACTACTTTGGCTAGATTTTTCATCAAACTTTAAACAGCGTAAATTACCGGTTTCTTCCACTAATATATTACGATAAAGCGAGCGCTCGCTATGTATTGTTTTAGCCACACTTAAGTGTGAAAACAACAAGCTTAATAACATCAGCACATATAAAACCATGTAAAAATTGCTTTTATGCATAACGACGCTCCGCTAAAAATAGTTTATTTACCAGTATGGCTAGTAAGCCTAATACCGCTAAAGTTAAGGCAAAACCAATTATTATGGCGTTTACGTCAAACGCGAGCACCATATAAAATGAGGTAATAATAGTGCCTAATGCGCTGCCCAAGGTACTTACAAAATACAACCCGCCAGCAACTTGGCCGCTGTGTTCGCTGTCGGTAACTAAAAGCCGAACCGAGTAAGGAGAGATCATGCCTAATATAATAGTAGGAACAAAAAATAATGCCGTAGAGGCGAGCAACGAGCCATAGCGGCTGTCTTCAATGTGAGTAAAAATAAATTCCATTATCGGGTTAGCAAACAACGCAATGGGCAACACCATAATGCTTGCCAGTAAAAAAATACTCCCGTACTTGGCTAGGCTAGGGCGCTTAATCGACAATTTACCACCAAGTAAGTAACCAAACGATAGGCTCAGCATAAATACCGTAATTATACTGCCCCAAATATGTACGCTACTACCAAAAAACGGCGCTAAAATACGCCCACCTAATAGCTCAATTCCCATAATACTAAAGCCGCTACTAAAGGCCAAAAAGTAAATAAGTGCATTGGTTTTGTTTAACATTTTATAATTCTTATCGTGTTATTTTTATCCATATTAACGTGATGCTCAATAACTGGCTATGCTTTATTTTTATACTGTAAAGGGCATTTACAGTGCATCCCCAAATTAGCTGCTACGGCAACTAACTAAACCCCAATTAAGTAGACACCCACTTCAAAAATCAGTGATTATTTAATTAATAACAGCTTTATTCAAATACTGATAATAAGTGTGGGTGTCTAGTTAACTCTTTTAGCTAAGAATAGTTTTGCTCAAATACCCTAAATTCGGATAATAAATGTGGGTGTCTACTTAACTCTTAACTTTCTACTTAATTTGGGGCATTAAAAAGGCTGAAGTAACTTACTGCAGCCTTTATATATTTTAATGCTAAGTACACACTAACTTAGTATGCGCCGGCGCTATAAATAAGTTCGTAGCTGTGGCTGTATATTTCTAGGATATTACCAAACGGGTCTTCCATGTAGATCATGCGGTATGGTTTTTCACCTGGGTAGTAGTAACGTGGCTCGGCCATACGTTTTTTACCACCGGCGGCTACAATACGCTCTGCTAGGCCTTCAACATCTGGGTCTTGCACACAAAAATGAAAAATACCGGTTTTCCAATATTCAAAGTTATCTTTTGGGTTATCTTTTGGGTTTTCTTGGTTTTTAAATTCAAAAATTTCTACACCAATACGATCGCCTGTAGATAAGTGCGCTATTTTAAATTTTTCCCACTTTTCACCAAACACTTCAGTACACATTTCGCCTATTGGGCTTTTGTCTTCGAGTATTTCGGTTGGCGCCATAATAGTGTACCAACCCATAACTTGGGTATAAAACTCTACTGCTTTTTCAACGTTTGGTACCGAAATACCAATATGCGAAAAACTACGTGGATAGGTATGACTCATAATAATGTTCCTGCTTATCTTGTTACTGGTTAATGCGTTTAGTTTACGAAGCCAATTAAATTAAGTAAAATAATCATTAATCATCATTTTGAGTACATTTTGTAATGATAAATCCCATATGGTTAAATACGTTTTGTACTTTGGTTGAGGTAAACCACTTTACGCAAACAGCCGATCGCCTCCACATGACGCAGTCGGGTGTAAGCCAACACATTAAAAAATTAGAGCAGCACGTTAACTGTGCTTTGCTAGAAAGACACGGCAAACAGTTTTCGCTTACTGTGCATGGGCAAAATCTATATCAACAAGGCAGTTTATTACTTAAAGAGTGGCAGTTTTTAGAGCAGCAATTAAAAGACGACTCGCCTTACAGCGGTAAAGTAAAAATACAGTCGCCTGGTAGTTGTGGATTGCAGTTTTATAGCCAGTTATTAGCTTTGCAAACAAAGCACCAAGGGCTGAATATTGACTACCGCTTTGCGCCAAATATAAGTGTTGAGCAGGCTGTAGCTAACCATAATGCCGACCTTGGTTTTTTAACCCAAGCACCCACACTTAGCGAAGTAACCAGCCATAAAATAGGTACAGAGCCGTTACTATTAGTTACCCCTGCACATATTAAAACCCCAACATGGCAAGCTTTATGTGAACTTGGCTTTATTGCTCACCCCGACGCTAAACACCATGCGCAACTTTTGTTGAGCGAAAACTACCCGCAGTTTGAACATTTAGAGCAAATAAAACACACCGGTTTTTCTAATCAAATTAGTTTAATACTGGAGCCGGTAAGCTTAGGCCTGGGCTTTACTGTGTTACCTGCGCATGCAATAAGTGCGTTTAATAAGCCTAAACTTATACAAACTCATTATTTGGCAAACCCTATAAGTGAAAATATTTACGTGTGCCACCATCGCAACAGGCCATTAGCAAAACGTATGCATACAGTAATTAGCACAATAAAAGAGAGTTTATAATTGCTGCAATAATAAATCCCTTAACCAGAGTTCAAATTAAATAATTTAAAGGACTTATAAATAGTTACAGTCCATAATGGTTTTTCTGTTACGTTATAGTTACGTTAAAGCTAAGTGATTGAAGTAAGGAAGGTCATAATGCAAGTAAAGCAACTCCCAAGTATAACTTTAACTGGTTTAAAGGTAAGAACGTGTAACGCCGATGAAATGAACTCTGGCACTGCAAAAATAACGGAGCTTTGGCAAAAATTTGGTGAAAAGCATGGACAACAGCTAACAAAAAATACAAAAACGTATGGTGTTTACACTAACTATGAAAGCGATGTAACCGGTGAATTTGATGTAATAGCCTGTTGCGACGACTTATCGATTGGAGATCAAAAGTCAGTAAAAGTAACTACCGAGGCAGGGAGTTATTTAGTATTTAACGGGACAGGTGAAATGCCCGATGCGGTAATCGACCTGTGGGGCGAAATTTGGCAATACTTTAGCTCAGACGACTGTCGTTTTACTCGTACCTACAGCAGCGACTACGAATATTACAAAAGTGCTGATGAAGTAGAAATAGCCATAGCGGTTAAAGAATAAAGCTTTAGGCTTTAGGCTTTAGGCATAATTAAAAACGCTAGCTTAACTTGCTAGCGTTTTTTTATGCGCGTAAATATTAATTTTAGCGTCTAGCACTTTTAAAGCCCTATATTACTAAGCTTCTAGCGCCATTGCTGCCATTTTCATCGCACTTGCAAACGACTTTGCGCCAGCAATAAATAAACCGTTATGACAAAAAACAGCATCTTCAAGCCCAGTTTCGTCCTGAAATTTTTTATCAGATAAACCAGCCCACGGTTTTGGGAGTGACTTGCGGTCTTCAAACGATCCTGGCTCAACCGGTACAGTTTGCACAATCCACTGGCCAGAGTGCGAAGGATAAACCATATATAATGCTTTATCAGAAAGCGCATGCACGGTTTTTTTCCACGGTGTGTATTGCTCTAACACAATTACGCGTGGATCAGCTGCATTTTCAATCGCTTTAGCAACAATTGCTTTTGCATTAATGCCACCGTTAGCCGCAGCTATAAAGCGAGTTAAAATGCGCGATGCAAACTCAACCGCTTCATCAAAACAGGCATCAAAGTTACTCTCTTCTTGCCACGTTGGGTTAAACATTGAAATAGTTTGGCTAAGGCTAATGCCTTTAGCAACGCCTTCAACATGGCCGCAGTCAATTGCATCAATAGTAGAGACTAAACCAGAGTCAATTGCATTGGCTGTTTCTTGGCTGCCTTGGCATATTTCAAGGCCATATTTTTGCCAAATTAAACCAAATGAAGAAAAAGGAATACCATTTTCACGCGCCCCGGCACCGCCACGTTGGTGGTGATCAAAACGGCCTGTCTCTGGGTTATGCTCGCCACCTACATCAATCACAACATCGGCTTTGCTTATAAGCTCCATATCACGGGTGCGTATAAGTTTAAAAGAAGGATAAATATACTTAAGTGCAGCTACACTAAAAACATCATCTGCATGAAAAGTACCGTTGTGGGTTGCTATCGTTATATCATTCATTGGTTTTGTATCATTTTCTAAAAGGATAAGAAGGTCTCGCTATTTAAACGTTACGGTTTTGAAAATACTTAACAAGTAAAAATCATAAGGCGGATTCTATCTGATGAACGCTAACAAAAACAGTAAACTGTTTTTTATCCTTGTTAAAGCAATTAAGCTCGCATGCAATAGCCCACTAATTATACAGAGATGCAAAGCCACACGTTATTATTTTGCTGCGTTATTTTTGTATCAACAACCAAACTTTAGTTAAATTATCAGCTAAAGCATGGCTAAATGCCCTATTTTCTTAAACAACATAATATAAATGCAGATAAAATTATTTTAATTTTTATTATTGCTGTAAGTGCTAAAAAACAACGCATTGCACTTTAACCTTTATAAAAATAAGCTAACCATCTGTTTAAAAACAATAAAAACTACATTTAACATCAAATACTACATTCAGCTACAGGTATATAAATGTTACTAAATAGTTTCATACAAGACCTTTGACTAATCGTAATCTGTTGCTAGCTGCTTTATCCTGCCGCCTCAATTTTTATTTGCTTTAAACAAAGCTGTATTTTTATTTTGAGTGAGCAACTATGTTGCAGGAGAAGCCATGAATACCACACCGCAAGATGATATTTCATCTGATGCCAAACAAGGAGCGGATACTCAAACCGCTACCAATAGCTATAAAAATCTACACAAGCCTAGCTCTGAGTTTAATAGCCGAGACGAATACCTAGAACACGAGCTGCAAATTATGCAGCCTAAACGCTGGCGCCCAAACTTACCCTTTAGAGACTACAGATTCGAATTTGAAGACGCTATTCCTGCAATGGCTGCCACCATAGGTAAAGTGGTTATGGTTGCCGCTATTGCCGCAACGTTTGCAAGCCCACTGGGTTTAAGCGACGCTTTTGTTTTAGAAAACGTGCGTTACGAATTACTTATCGTCGCCTTTTTTATTATTTTGTTTTCAGGCTTTATTTTACCTACCGCTAACTTAGCCGGTACTCATGGTCCTTTAATTCCGTTAATTCCAATTGTAGTTGCAGCAGGGGGCCACCCTATGGCATTTGGCTTGCTCATAGCAGCCTTTGGTTTAATTTTGGCAATAAGTAAAGGCGGAACCCTACTGGCTAAACTAACCAGTAAAGGCGTATGTGGCGGGCTTTTACTCTACCTAGGGTTTATAGGCATAACCTCGCAAGTTAAAAAGCTGTTTGCATGGGCCGAAGCCATCGATATGACCCACATTGCCTTTATTGTTATTTTTTCCACTATAATTTTATATGCCATGTTAGAGCATTTTAAAAAGCGTTGGTTAGCCGTACCACTTAGCTGTATTTTAGGCGGCGCAATAGCCTTTGCATTAGGCGCACCGTTTGAGTTTCATACTGCACCGGGGCTACCAAACATGGACCCTATGTACTGGTGGGGCGAAGACACCGGCTGGATGTTAGGCCTACCTACTCTAGAAAGCTTTGTAGTAGTACTGCCATTTGCAGTGCTTGCTGTTGCTATGTGGTCGCCGGACTTTTTAGGTCACCAGGTATTTCAAAAAATAAGCTACCCAAAACGTACCGAAAAAGTACAAATGAACATAGACGACACCATGCTTAGCGCATCAGTTAGGCAAACCTTTGGCTCGCTACTGGGCGGCGCTAACTTTGCATCATCGTGGGGCACTTACATAGTGCCAGCAGCCATTGCTAAACGCCCAATACCAGCAGGCGCTATTTTAACCGCACTATTTTGTATTATTGCCGGCGTATGGGGCTACCCTATGGACCTTGCAATTTGGCAACCAGTGCTATGTGTAGCGCTAATAGTAGGGGTATTTATTCCACTACTAGAAGCCGGCATGGAAATGACTCGCGTAGGTAAAACCACCCAATCAGCTGCTATTGTAGTATTTGCTTCAAGCTTAGTTAACCCAGCATTTGGTTGGTCACTCACCATATTGCTAGACAACTTAGGCTTTATTGGCTGTAAAGAAAGAAGTAAAGAACTCACCCGCATGAGCCGCTGGATCATTCCACTGGTCATGTTTTTACTACTAACCAGCGTAATGGCTATGGTAGGCATGCTGCCAGGTATACCCGCGTTAGTATCAAGCTTTAGGCACTAACTTTAAAAGTTAGCTTAAAGTAAAGTACTCCCAGTAAGCGCATTTTATATGCGCTTACTGCGTTTTAAAGCTTAATTTTTTAGGTGGCAGTATAGAGCGAGAAGCAGACGGTCGTTCTAACTCATTATTGGACAGAAACGTGTCAGGGACTTTTCTAAATTAGCAACGCACAGATAGCAATACGTACGGCTGTGTTTATCAGACCTGTTTATTCAATAACTTTATCGAGTCCGTTCAAAAGTACCGTTCACATCACGCGTGTAACTTTCCCGTGTGCAATTCGTTATTAGCGCTTACATGGCAAGGCCTCTAGGTTAATACGACAGTGTAACCTAGAGTGCCGCCGCACCTGTTTTTAATGTGAAATGGTAGATACACCGGCAATTATTTTAATAAATACTCACCTTTTGCTTATTCGTAAAAGTGCTATGCGTTAAATTATGATTAAGCGGAACTAAGGCGACAGGTTAATTTTTTCAGCGCCGCAGATAGTTAAAAAATTTTGTTAGTATCAAAGAAACATAAAAAATGAAGGTAACCAGGCACGAGGCCTGGTTGAAAATCAACGATAGTAAAATGGCATGGATGCCACGTTCTAACCGCCAATCTTTTACGGCAATTTAAGATTACACTGCGGTTGGGGCACTATCAATATTAATGAGCACGCGAATGAAAATAGATATTCATTATAAAGTGAAAGTAGAAGGAAGGTTTTCTATTAATTTAATTTCCCTAATTTCTGTAGCCCAATTGGTTATAAGTTTAATAGGTTAATTGTTAGGTAGGGGGTATTGCAGGTCAAAGTGTGATACCCCATTATTTTAGCCGCTAAAATTAAAGTTTCACCGGTGAAACTCAGTTGTTGGATGAAGGTCTTGTGTTTGATTTTCTGCTATCAGTTAACAAATATAAAAATTAATTATTTATCATTATGTTTTCATTTTTTGACAATGCTAAAGGCGTGAACTATAAATACCTTTCAATTGATATTAAAAGGGAAATTCAAGGACTATGAAAATAAATTTAATTAATTGCCTGCTATCTGTAGTCATAGCAACTGGTGTAAGTAATATGAGTTATGCTGAGGAAGTTCCGCGCAGTCAACAAGTAATTACCTCCCTTCCTGTACTCACTAGTCAGAATGCTCCAGCTCCTGCCGAAATCAAAAACATCCGCATGGAGTCTGAATTAATGGCTCGAGCATCAGCTCCGCCGCTATCTTCAATGTGGGTATATGCTGTTGGTTCAACTGATTGTGGGTGGGAGTCCACTGTTGGTATGACAACAACTGCATGTGATCATGGGGGAGAGCAGCTGCGTACTGCTGTTTTAGAAATTGGTTATGGTTATAATCATATTGCTTGGATGAACGGTGGGTTACTTCCGAGTTCCACAATGTACTCAAGTACGCCTGTTTGTGTGACTGGTAGTAATTACACATGGCCTTGTACCGCTGGGCAAACTGTCGTGGGTTTCCTCAATGAATACAATGTCGATGGTCATCAAAACGGATTATTCAAATACCAAAATACTTCGACTAATTCGCCATGGAATACTATGTCAGTCCAGATCAGTATTCTTTGATTTATTAATGATGTAGGCCAGACATTCTGGCCTTTTTATATTTCTAAATACGAATGTTAACACCAGTACTTTTGTCTTGCATGATAGACATAGCTGATTCTAACATCTTCAAAGTAGTCTCGTCATTGCGTGACAGTGCGCCTTGGATGCCATCACGCGTTTTTTGAATGAAGTTATATCGTGTTTCATCACTGTGTGCACCTGCCAGTTCGCCTCCATTTACGGGTATTTTCATAGTCATAGCCATGAAAGGCCTGCCGTCATCGAGAGACATTTCTCCATTGCGGATTTGAGTGTTGGCCCAGTCCCGCATTTCTTGCCGGGTCATACTAGTGAAATCCGCCTGTTTTGTGCTGCTGTCAGTCTTATCATTGTCTGTTTGTGCTGCTGTTAATGCAGCCGAAAATGACGTTGAGGCCTCTGTTGAAGGCTTGGTACGCTGGTTCCCATTAAAATAATGTACGTTTGCATCAACTCGCATAGGTTCTTTTCCTTAGTATGATCGTATGAGTGATATTAACTGCAAAACCTGCGCCATAATTATACACTTATAGTCTTTTGAAAACGCCTTTAAAAAGTTTATTTAAATTAAGTTGTTGAAGGTAATTCATCGTAAAGTGAAAAGCTTAATACAGAGGTGTTGGACGGCAAAGGCTTTCCGGTAACTGGAATATTTACTAATAGGCTTGGCTCATAGGCCTTAAATTATTCAGGATAAAGCCTAATAAAAGAAGGTTTTGAAATAAGCAATATTAAAGTGAAATATTGGGATCGAGATTGATACAAAGATGAGGGATATAGAAATCAATATCCATTTCAATTTTTTGATTTCTTTTAAGTGATTTGCATTTTTAAGCGATTCATTTAGCCGCTGAATATTTAGTTCAACTTCGTGTACAGTCTCCTGAGAGACGAGCGCTAAATCTTTAATACTATCAACAGAGCTTTTTAAGTTTTTCTCTGTTGCTAGTATATGAGTATCAACGCTCTTAATTTCCAGTGATTTCTTCACATATTCAGATAAAGAAATACCTTCCTTTTGCGCCTCACTACTTAAAGACTCTTTTAATTTATCGTCAATTCGGATGCTTAGAATAGCCATTCTAAAATACCTCTGATGTATACGGGTGTAAACAAAGCGTATACGCCTATTTTTAAAGGCGCAACAGGTTATTTTAGATGAAAACTGTGTATGACAAAATGAGATAATAGGCACGCTGTCGAATGTATACAAATGAATCGCCCCGAGTTCATCGGAGACCAGTTTGTTTAAGTCAGGCCACTTTACCTGACTCGTTTAAATGTGAGCGTCTAGCGAACTACACCTATGTTTTAAAATTCCAGGGTAACAAGCTGTCGATATCGGGCTCAGGCTGGCACAGTTCATCAAGGCAAGCACAGATGTAATTAAATGGGATTAGACCATTT
>NZ_JACJDO010000048.1:0-24622 GCF_014163535.1 Pseudoalteromonas sp. SR45-4 | reverse complement strand
ATTTACCAAAACACTATGAGCATTTATTAGAAACGCTGACGCTATTTCAGTTACCAACAAGGCGTCATGAGCGCAGCTTTCCACGATGTGTGAAAAAGAAACCATCTAAATATCCCTATAAAAAAAAGCCAGTCAGTGTTAACTGACTGGCATTAGGCCATTAAGGCCTTTTTTTATGGATAAAACTTAACGCTTCAACCTATGTAACCTGATGTAATAAATTACAATTGCGCAAAGCTATCTACATATTGGCTTAGGCGCGGTATATCTACTGCTAATAAACCTTGGGTACTTCTTTGTACTAAGCTTTTTTCTACGAGCTCTGTTACAACGCGCCTGTAAGCGCGCTCAGTGGTTGCAAAACGTTCTGCTTCGGCATTTACCGTAGGGTACGCACGCAGCAGTGTAGGGTTGTTGTTCTCGGCTCTTAGTAGGCAGTCTTTAGCTATGTTATAGCTCAGTGGCAGTAATAATTTATCTAGGTTTATTTTTTGATTTTCTTGAAATTTAGCCGCTATAGTTTGTGCTGTGTATAAACTCAGCTCAGGTTTTTCAAGTAATAACGCACGCCAATGCTTTAACTCAATTAAATTATAAGTTACATCGCTAAAACAGGTTACTGTATAAATGCAGGGGTTATTATTGAGCGCTTCTATTTCACCAATGAGGGTGTTATTGCAATCGAGTTGACCAAGCAGCAGGCGTCGTCCGTTACCTACATCGTAACTAAACGACACAGTTCCGCTGCGCACAAGTACCAACTTAGTTAAAGGTTGGTCTTGTTGTATTAATATTTCTTTTTTTGATTGCTGATAACTACTACCGGCAAAGGTAAGTAGTTGTTCAACAAGATAACTGGAAAAATGGTATTGAAACATCAATCATACTCTTCGGACAATTGTCCTATTTATTGCACCTTAATGGCGATAGCATCAAAGCTCTAAGAAATTATGTTAAATTAATTAACATATCAGGTGCTGCTAATATAATGGGCTGGCACTGTTGGACTAATTATTTGAGCAGTATAGCTGCTGATAACCAACAGAGTTTTAAGCCATTTATAGGTTAACTTTTATTTAGCTGTTACGTTGCTGTACAGATTCAATGTACTAAAGTTTAATATGCAATGCTAACCTAAAGCCTAGGAGAGAACAATTGAGTTGGGAATATTTAGGTTATATAGCATCTGCTTTACTGGTTGCATCGTTAACAATGACCGACGTGGTAAAGCTGCGTTGGTATAATTTATTTGGGTGTATCGCCTTTACTATTTATGGCTTAGCTATTGGTGCAGTACCCGTTGCCTTTACTAACGGCTTACTCGCGTTTGTAAACGCGTATCATATTATTAAATTATACCGTAATAAACAGCCAGAGCCTAAAAAGGATTAGCCTAAGCTAATCCTTTTTGGTTTTTATAAGATTGCGTCAAGCGCTATGCCGTCAACGCGGCGAGTGGGATATAACGACTCAACCACAAAACTAGGCACAAATCCTTTAGCCGAAGACACCACTACCTTTGACTTAGCGCCAATAATACGTGCGTTTACAATAACACCGCGATTGGTGTAAGTAAGTGTGCCAGTCAAAGTGTATTCAATATGCGGGTAGCCTTTAATTTCTCGACCATTACGACTAAATGAAAAGTCGCCATTTGGGGTTACATGTACAGTACCTGTGTGTTTGTAATCTACAACAGATAATCCAAACTCTTGTAGTTCAGTAATAAAGCTCTCAGCTAAATGGTTACCAAAAATATTAGTTGTTTGTAGGTTATCATCTAAATTTACAAAAGAAGTAATGGCAATAGGGGTATTACTATTTATGTAATTCATATTTTCAATTAGCTTCATGGCTAATTGTTCGGTGTAATTACTAAGTAATTTACTGCTATTTATTGGGCGGTAATTTTTTTCTGGAAACTGCCAGTTACTCACGCGAGGCGAGTCATTTTGAACGTGCCTTTTGTTATGAGAATAGTCATTATGAGGAGCGTGACCATTGTAAACAGGGTGACTAGAACAAGCTGAAAGTGAAAGGGTAAAAAGTGCCGATAAAGTAAGAGATATTTTTTTAGATAACATGTTTTCTTCCTGAAACATAAGGGGATTTTTAAATACCCCACTTTATCGACACACTTTTTGATTACTTTAATTAAATTTTATCATTAATTTGTTATTTTCAGTTTGTATTCAGTTTATTGCGCAGTCACAGCCTCTTTTTCGTAACGAAGTTTGCCTGCAATCCATGTTTGTAATACGTTTATTTTATATAGTTCATCAACCGGGGCTTTAAAATAATCTTTATCTATTAAAATAAAGTCGGCCCACTTTCCTTGCTCTAAACTACCCACTTTAAACTCTTGATGCGCTGCATAAGCGCCGCCTAGGGTAAAAGCACGCAGTGCGTCTTCACGGCTTAATACTTCGCTAGCGCGCCAGCCCTGGGTTGGTTGTTGGTTGTGATCCATACGAGTAATTGTTGCATACAAGCCATCAAAAGGATTTGCCAATTCTATTGGGTAGTCAGATCCTGCTGCAATCACTGACCCTTGTTTTAAAAAGGTTTGCCATGCATAAGCACCCGCTAATTGCTTTTCGCTTAAGCGTTGCTCTGCCATGTGCATATCAGAGGTGGCATGCACTGGTTGCATTGAAGGAATAATTTTTAATGTTTTAAAGCGCTTAATATCATCAAGCGTTACTATTTGTGCATGCTCCATACGGTTACGTAGTAAAATTCCGCCGGTTGCTTTAAATACATTTTTATAAGCATCTAATACAACGTGGTTAGCTTTGTCACCAATTGCATGGGTGTTGGCACTAAAACCACTTTTAAAACTAAGCGTAAATAACTCTTCTAGTTTTTGCTGGGTTTCGAGCATTAAGCCATGGTGGTTTTTTCTGTCGGCATAATCCTCAATTAGCGCCGCGCCACGCGAACCTAATGCGCCATCAGCATAAACCTTAACGCTGCGAATAGACATAAAGTCGTTGGCATCTTGGTATCGACCTGCTTTTAACATGGTTTTTAAATCAGGACTCGCGCCACTGAGCATTGCCACAATACGCAGTGGTAAATTGCCTAGTTCACCGCGTTCTTTGTATAATTCCCAAGTGGTTTTATCTATACCCGCATCATGGGTTGAGGTAATCCCTAAACTTAATAAATGATTACCGGCAGCATCTAAAGAGTCACTAAGAGTTTGTTTTGATGGTTTTGGCATAAATTGTTTAATTAACGATTCTGCTTTATCTACAAATATACCAGTAGGATTGCCAAATTCGTCTTTAATAATTTCGCCGCCTTCTGGCGATTGGGTGTTTGCAGTAATACCCGCAAGCTCTAGGGCTTTGCTATTTACCCAAATAGCGTGGCCATCAATTCTCGATAGTACAATAGGGCGATCGCTCACTACTTTGTCTAAATCGGCAGCGGTAGGAAACTGCTTTTTTTGCCACAGCTCTTGATTCCAGCCACGGCCAATAATCCAACCTTGTTTGTTATTTGCAAATACCTTGAGTTTATTAGTAACTTCATCAATAGAAAGCGCACCGCGTAAATCTAATTGTGACAGGTTATTACCTAAACCAATAATGTGACCGTGTGCGTCAATTAAACCCGGTAATAGCGTATTGCCATGAGCGTCAATAAGCTTGGCATCAGGAAAGCTATTTTTTAGCGTATCGCCGCCAAGTTTAACTACTTTACCGTTTTTTATAACTAAAGTAGAAAACTGCTGCACTTCACCTTTGTACAAAGGTGTGTAGCCGTTGGCGTTGTAAATAACTTTAGTTTGCGCAACCGCAAGGCTTGAGCCTGCGCAAAGGCAAGCGAGTAGCAATGGTTTGATTATTTTTTTGAGTGGCATAGTGAGCTTATTTTTATTGTTAATGGCTTTAACATAACAAACTCACTTTTATAATACCAACCACTTGAGGTGGTTGGATTGTTATTTGTGCAGAGTAAGTCAGTTAATTTATTGGTAAATTAATTACTGACTTGCATAAAGTGTAAATTCGCTTAAAGAAAGGTGGCCGTCTTTGTCTTTATCGTAACTTGCAAAACGAGACCATAGGGCAGGGTCACTGGCTGTTTCTGCTCGGCTTAATAAGCCGTTTTGGTTACGATCAAATTTTTCAAATTGCTTGGCAATGTTATTGCTGCTGGCAAAGCTTGGTGTGCTACAAACACTAAGCGCAACGAGCGCTATATAGCTTATATTTTTCATAAATTACTCAGTAGAGGTTATTCGTAAGATAATTTTTAAATTCAACCAATGAAATTTTATTATCTTGGTTTTTATCCCATTTGCTAAAGTTGTTTAGTAAGTGCGGTTGAGCCTCAAGCTCATGGTGAATTAAATAGCCGCTTTGATCTGTATCAAGGTGATCAAAACGTTGCTTTACATCAAGTGCTAATGAATTAAAGCTTAGTAATAATAAGCAACTAACTAAACAAGCGCGTATCTTCATGGTGCTCCTTCGCAAAGCTCATTTTAATGTCATTCGTAATAAAATAAAGTACTTGCCATAATTTAACGCCCAACATTAAATCCATTTACACACTCCCTCAGGGGTTATAGCAAATACTTTTAATTAATTTTACAAGACCAAACTTGAATTTAAACTTAAGGCTTAAACGCCTCAAACTCTTTTTTAGAGATCATTTCATCGTTATTTTCATCTAAATCAGAAAACTGTTTCATTACTTCTTTATCTTTTTTGGCTTCGGTAATAGATATTTTTCCATCCATATTTTTATCTAAAAAAGCAAAACGAGCATTAAACGATGAAGCCAGGGCAGTAGCACTAATAACTAAAAACAGTAACGAAAATGCGGCTATAAGCTGTTTCATAAAAAACTCCTTTGGTTACTAGGTTAGTTACTTAATAAACTGTTTAAACTCATCTAGCGACAACTGACCATTTTGATCAGTATCTATTTGTGAAAAGTTTTCATGAAGTACGGCGTCCTCACCAGCTTCAGCTTCGCTGAGAGTACCGTTACTGTCTTTATCAAGTTCATTAAAAGTAGCTTGTACATCCATTGCCAGCGCGTTAGCGCTCAAAAAGCCTAGCGCAACGATTGGCATAATAATTAAAAAGCGATTACTCATGGTCATTTCCTTATAAGATAAACTTAGATTAACTATTACAAAAACGATGCCAATTATTTTTGCCGTTTAAATTCAGTTGCTTATGGTTTTTGGTGTTATAGGTTAAGCAAGTTTTACAGGTATCTGTGTGTTTTTTGCAACGAAATTTGGCTTATAAATAAAGAAGCAATACAAATCAAAGAGTTGAGTTGTTGCTGTTTGGCAACAGGCAGCTTTACAGTACGAATAACAGATATGTAAATTGATTCAGCTAGTGTATAACTTAAACGCTTAATAATAGGCTGTTTAAAGTTACTAAAGGATGGATGCAATGCCAGCAATGATGGCTGAAAAATACAAAGCAATACTTAATTGGCGCCCTAATTTAATTAGCCAGTTTGTAATGAGTATGCTGCTGTCGTTATTACCCTTATCGTTAGTGGTTATTGTATTTTTAAATGCGCTTAATAAGCAGTTAGCTGTAACTCAGCAAATTGTTAGTAATAACTACCAAGTAACTAAATCGTTTAATATTTTAAAACAAGAACTCAATAGTTTAGAGCGCGCTACTCGGCAAAATTGGGTGCTAAAAAGTGAGTCACTCGATACGCTCATAGTTGATAAGTGGCAAGTATCGCTACAAAGTATTGAAGATCTTACACGTATAGCGCCCAGTAAAAGTCACACCGCACAATGGCAGCGTTTAACGAATACTCTGCAACTAGCACACACTCAACTTGTTGAACAAAAACAACAGCAGGTAGCCTTGTTTTTACCTATTAGCGATTTACTCGCCGAACTTACCTTATGGTTACGCGATAAAAGCGAAACCCAAATTACTAATAATCAAAAAGAAATAGCGCAGTTACAAACTTCATTTATTAACTGGCTGGTGGCGCTAATTCCGCTAACACTCTTAGTAGGAGGCGGTTTTTTGTGGCGTATAAGTGGCCGCTTAAAAAGCCTGACTAAAATTATTGGTAAATTAGGGCAAGGTGACTGGCAACAAAAAATAGCCGTGCAAGGCTCAGCAGAGCTAGTTGAATTAGGTAATAAATTACAATGGGTGCAAGCTCAGTTACATATACTTGAGCAGCAAAAAGACACCTTTTTACGCCACGTTACCCACGAACTTAAAACACCTCTAGCCTCAATGGTCGAGGGCACCGACTTGCTCAGCGATGAAATAGTTGGCCCTATAACTAAAGAGCAACGCGCTGTACTTGAGCTTATTAGCCAGTCTATGGTGCGCCTTCGTACTATGATTGACAGCCTACTTAGTTATAACGCGATTCGTACTAGTAAAGACAGCGTAAGTGAGGTTGAGTTTAATCATTTAATTAATAAAATTAATAGTCATTTTGAGCACCGCCTAACAGCCCGAGAGCAAACCCTTATTTGGCATAACAACTTACCTAATAAGGCGCTTGCGTTACCTGGGGAGTTAATTGAAATGATTTTAGTGCAATTAATTTCTAATGGCTTAAAGTTTTCACAACACGGGCAGGCAGTATCTATAGCGTTAACCTTTGAGCACAGTAAGCTAAAAATGGCGATAAGCGACGAGGGATGCGGAATTAAAGAGCACGAAAAAGCACATGTTTTTAGCGCATTTTATCAAGGTAAGCATAGCAAAAATGTTACGCTACAAGGCAGTGGCTTAGGCTTAACTATTGTTAAAGAGTCAGTAGAGCAATTAAACGGACAATTATTAATAGAGCAAAATGAACCCCAAGGTTGTCGATTTTTAATTACGCTTCCCATAATAACAAATCAAGGAGTTAACTAGCATGACCTCGCGTTTAATGGCTATTTTATGTGTGTGTGGCAGTGCCATCATTTTATCGGGGTGCAAAACTAATAACCCCCAACAGCAAGTGGTTGATAGCCCAGTGGCGCAAACTCAAACTAAAGTAACGAGCGATAAAAACAGCCAGCCAAGCCCAAAGCCTCGGCCTAAAAGCGATCCTATGTATCCCCCTGCGGAGCAAGTAATAGCCTGGCATGCTAATAAATGTGGTGGTTTTAAGTTAACCCCAGATAACAAAGATTTTGTTGGCGAAAAAGAACTAAAAAACTTTTTTCAATTTATGTGTTTAAACACTAGTAGCGATCCTAATACGGTAATGAGTAAGTTACTTAAACTTGACCAAGCTTACTATTGGCCAGACGATATAAAACAGTATTTATGGCTACAAAAACAACAAGTAACACTACAAATAAATGCTAAAAAAGAGCAGCAAGCACTTAATAATAAAATGCAACAAACGCTCTCGTCATTAGCAACCATAGAGCAGCAACTGTTATTACGCGAAGAAACTAAGGAGCAGTAGTTATGCCAGCAATAAAACCGCAAGGTGCAAAAGTATTATTAGTGGATGACGATGCCAGCTTATTAAAATTGCTCGCTATTCGTATCGAATCAAAAGGCTACGAGGTTACCACCTGCGAGAGCGGCCTAACTGCGTTACAAATATTAAAAAGCCAAGTGTTCGATGCCGTAGTAACCGACCTGCGCATGGACGAAATGGATGGCATGGCACTGCACCGCCAATTGCAAAGCCGCTATCCGGCATTGCCCGTTATTATGATGACAGCGCATGGCTCTATTCCTGATGCGGTAGAGGCTACCAAACAAGGCATTTTTGCATTTATTACCAAACCAATAGATAAAGACGAGTTATTCGACAGCTTAGCAAAAGCGATAGAAATACACGGCGTAAATGCCGATGAAATAATACCCACTAGCAATATAGTTACCCGTAGCGGCGCTATGCTACATTTGCTAGAGCAAGTTAAACTGCTAGGGCCAACGCAAGTTAACGTATTAATATCGGGAGCCAGTGGTACGGGTAAAGAGTTATTAGCTCAAGCTATTCATCAGCATAGCCATGTAAGTAAAGGCCCATTTGTAGCGATAAACTGCGGCGCAGTACCGGGTGAACTGCTAGAGTCAGAATTATTTGGTCATAAAAAAGGCTCGTTTACTGGGGCAATAAAAGATCACCAAGGACTGTTTCAACAAGCTGAGGGAGGCACCTTATTTTTAGATGAAATAGGTGATATGCCGCTTAATTTACAAGTTAAGTTACTGCGCGTATTGCAAGAAAAAACCATACGTCCAGTCGGCTTTCAAGAAGAAATAGCCATAGATGTTCGCATTGTATCGGCAACTCATAAAAACCTCCCCGAAGCGATTATAAATCAGCAGTTTAGGGAGGATTTATACTACCGCTTAAACGTGGTTAATTTAAAACTCCCTCCTTTGTGCGAGCGTCGCGAAGATATAAGTCTACTTGCACAATACTTTAGCGCCAGTATTGCAAAGCGAATGAAGCAAAGCGAAAAACACTTTGCCAACGACGCCATGCACGCACTCGTGCGTTACGACTGGCCAGGTAATATTCGCCAACTTCAAAACGTGGTAGAGCAAGTTGTAGCACTTACCCCAAGCGAAGTTATTTCAGAGCATTTAGTGCTAAGTGCATTAAATAGCAACGAAAAAAATGTAGAGCCATTGTCGCTAAACGACGCTAAAAAAGAATTTGAACGCGACTACGTAATAAACACCCTTAAAATGGCTGGTGGAAATGTCGCCGAAGGCGCAAAACTAGCTAAACGTAACCGTTCAGATTTTTATAAACTGATTAAAAAGCACAATATAGATGTTGATAATTTAGCTTAAATAACCAATTTATAGGAACTAAACATGCAGTTATTCATGGTGTATTTAGGTGGGCGAATTCAGGGCTGTCATATAGAAATGCACGACATTCGTTTTGTAGTTGGGCAAAACATTGAGCAAACCTATACTAAATTAAAAAGCCAATGGGTGGGCGACAAAAACAGCGTGCATATGGATAGCTACATGGCAATTAACCACATAGATGGTTATAAAGTTACAGTAAGCGACACGCCAGTTGAGCAAACTAAACAGCTTTACTTTGTAAACTTAGGCGCCTACAGAAGCGATTTAATGGCTGAGCAACACGACTTTGCACTGTATGTAGCAAGCAGTAGTCAAGAGGCCAAACAGCGCGCTAAAAACGATTTACTCGCTGGCTTTAGCCATATTCATAAAGATGATTTACACGACGTAGACGATTGCTTTGCAATAGATTTACTCGACAGCCAGCTTAGTATAAAACTGACCCCAAGTGGGCAAGCACAAAAAATTAAACCTGATTGGTTTGGTTATCATGTACTTTAAACACATAACGCAGGATTAAGAATCCTGCTCGTTTTGTTCTTTTTTTTCGCTTTTAGCCGCCATTTTAAAGGCTACAACCACTAAGCCAAACATTGCAAATGGTAGCGCTGCTAACATGTATTCAATCATGTTACTGTCTTGATAATCTGCTTGCATAAAAAAGTGCCCCACCACACACATTAAAATAACCACCAGTAATATAGGCAGTAGCATGAGTTCTTTTTTTGCAGAGTGCTTTTTCATTGTTGTTATGACTTTAGCTAAAAATAAAGCGCTATTGTAATGAGCAAGTTAGCGGTAGGTCAAACTACTCAGACTTTTAATATGGTTTTGGGTATAATTAGTACCATTAATTGCAGTTTTGGTATTTGTTTTTGGAGGTTACGTGGATAAAGCATTGGAGCAGGTTTACCTAGTTGGTGGTGCAGTGCGTGATTTACTGCTAAAAAGAGCATCAAATGACAACGATTATGTTGTTATTGGCGAAACGCCACAGACAATGGAAGCGTTAGGCTTTGTGCCAATAGGTAGCGACTTTCCGGTTTATTTACACCCAAAAACCAAAGAAGAATATGCACTTGGGCGCACTGAGCGAAAAAGTGGTAAAGGCTATACCGGTTTTGTGGTTGATGCCAGCCCAGATGTGACTCTAGAGGAAGACTTAGCCAGACGTGATTTAACTATAAACTCTATGGCGCTCGATGCTAACGACAATATAATTGACCCATTTAACGGCCAACAAGACCTTAAAGATAAAATACTGCGCCATACAACAGATGCATTTGTAGAAGACCCAGTGCGGGTGTTGCGTATAGCTCGCTTTTTAGCCCGTTTTGGCAGCGAGTGGCGTATACATCCGAGCACTTATGCGCTAATGCAACAGCTTAAGCAGCAAGGCGAGCTTAATCATTTAGTGCCAGAGCGAGTATGGTTAGAGACCGAAAAAGCCCTGGGTGAAAAGCATCCCGAACTTTATTTTCAAGCGTTGCAAGGCTTAGGGATTTTTCCCGAGCTTGAGAAAATGGTTAATGTGCCGCAACCTAAACAACATCACCCCGAGGGTGATGTGTTTGTGCATACCATGTTAGTACTTAGGCGTGCAGCCGATTTGAATTTTGATTTAGCAACGCGTTTTGCTGCATTAACTCACGACTTTGGTAAAGCGATCAGTTTTAAAAAACGCGGTAATTTACGTGGCCATGAACGAGATGGGGTTGCTGTAGTTGAACAGTTTTGTGAACGCTTAAAAATACCTAATTGCTTTCGCGATATTGGCGTACTTACTAGCGATAATCACACTCTTTGTCATACATTAGAGCAATTAAGGCCCGAAACGGTTCATAAGTTAATTGTGACTAATTTAAACGCCTTGGTTCATCCACAACGTTTTATTGCTTTTACTCAAGCATGCCAATGCGATGCACAAGGGCGCGGCGAAACACTCGTAGATAAACCTTACCCGCAAGCAGCTAAGCTGCGTGCTATTCATGCAGAACTATTAAAGCTAGATAAAAAACAAGTGGTACAAGCTGCACTTAACAGCGGCAAAAAAGGCCCAGAAATAGGCGAGGAAGTTAAACAAGCGGAAATAAACTGTGTAAAAGCGTTTTTAACACGAGAAAAACAGGCACAGTGAGTAGGGCATTAAAAGTAATTAAATTAAGTAACTTGATGTGCTGTTATCTTTATTGCACTGGCGCTGCGTTACTTTTTTATAGTTGCGGTTTTGGCTCTGCTCGCTTACAGGTTTAGTGCTTGTTGTTGGCCTATATAATTCAAATATAAAATCTAGTTCTTCTTGCTCTAATAGTGGGTGCATGATTAAACCTTAGCTTAGGGTGATTAGCGCTAGGTTAGGGTCTTGCCACTGAATTAAAAGTGAACAGTTACATTTTAACTCTTACTAAATTGTAACCCAAAAAAAGCCAACCCAGTGGCGAGTATTAGTTAAGTAAATTACAACCCACTTTTACTTAACTAATGGCAGGCTTACAGTAAACACTACGCCATCGCCCTGTTGATTGTTTTTAGCGGTTACACTGGCATTATGGTAGTCGCACACCAACCTTACAATATAGAGTCCTAATCCTAAATGTGGCTGTTGCTGCATTTGCTGGCTACGCACCGACACCATAGAATCAAAAATATGCTCAGTTAAACCTGCAGGTAATAATGGACCATAATTCCCTACGGTTAAAATTGCTGCACTGTCGTTTTGTTTTAAGCTAACACTAATTGGCTTTTCTGCGTGGCTAAATTCAATTGCATTATTAATTAACTTATCGAGCAGTTGCGCTATAAACTCTGGTGCGCCTTGCATAGGAAGCGCAGTTTGGCATATATCAAGTGTAAACAGCTGCTTAGGGTAAGTAAGCTGGTAGCCCTGCATGCAGCCATTTATTACTTTTTGTAAGTCGAATGGCTCAGGCTCATTGCTTTGAATACTTTGCTCTAAGCGAGTGGCTTCGCTCATGGTGGTAATAATTTTACCTAAGCGTTCAACGCCTTCACTGGCACGATCTAAGTACTTTTGACTCAACTCGCTTTGTGGTTGCATTTGTAGGTTTTCGAGCGATGAGCGCACTACTGCAACAGGTGTACGCAGCTCGTGCGATAACCGCGACGACATATTTTCTAAATAGTTAGTATAGCCACCAAGGCGGCTGACTATATTAGCAAAGCTGCGTGATAGATCGCCAATTTCGTCATTAGCATCGCTGTAATTAATACTGCCAGTAACTCGCCCTTGTGCATCTATAGCTTGCTCTGCAGTATCGCGCAAACGCCTAATACGGCTCGATATTCGAGAGGCAAAAAAGAATAAGGTTACTGTGCCAATAAGCATCACGGCTAAAATAACGTTAAATAATTTTTCGAGCGATTTATTACGCAGCGTACGTACGCCATTGGTAGTTTCCTCGGCTATTACCGCGCCAATTACTTTATCTTGGATCCAAATAGGGTAAGCAGCCGATAAAATAACGGCTTTACTGTCGGGGGTTAATCGCCACGATGATGCAGGCTGGCCTTTTAGTGCTTTGGCTAAATGACTGCCTTGCATAGCTGCTACGTCGTGCAGAGTATCTAAAAATTCGTTTTCGGGGCGTGTTAAAATTTTATAATAAAGGGGATGCAAGTAGTTTTGCTCAAACTGTTGCCACCAAGTTTCAGGAGCTTGATTGGCAAGGCCGTCAGCCCATACGCCATCGGCATGATGAATCGAGCCCGATTGTGCTAATACTCTATGATGCTTATCAACCACCCAAATACGGCTGCCACTGTGGCCCATGCCTTTTAAAATACGATTAATTTCGGGAGAGGGCACAAGTACTGAACCTAAATCGCTGGGGTTATTTAAGTTTGAGGTCGACATTATTTTAGGTTCTAACAAGGGCTCTTTGTTATCTACATCAACAATAGCAAAGCCAAGCTTATTGCCAAGCATACTAATAGGAAAGCGTAGCTCAATATTGTAGCCAGCCGCCGTACTGCTAAAATAGCCCTGAATTTTTGTAAAGGGTACTTTGCTATCTGCATTAAAAGCGTTTACCCAGCCATCTTGCCGTGGCGCAATAATATAGCGGTTAAACTGCCCATCAGGTGTTTTTAAGCCAATTTTTAAATGGTCGTTATTAGTAATACTTAAACTGTTTTTTGGCCGATAAACGAGTTGGTTATCAGTTACTTTAAACAGTGCATAAAGGTAATTATCAAACTTTCCTACCATGTGCTCAAACGACAGATCGCTGGCTTGATGCTTGTTGTCGGTTTTTTGTAAGTAGCGTTTGTCGTATTGCCAAAATAATGCCTGATAGCTCTCCCAATCTGTGAGCTTACCATCGAGTTGAATAGGATTTTTAAGGTTGTACGCGTATAGATCGCGGCCCTTTACAACTTGATCTAAAAAACTAGTTTGCTGATCAAATAATGCAGGGCGTTCATGCAGGGCAGTGGCGAGCGCACGGGTAGTGCCTACTAAGGTTTTTTCTTGGCCTTGGCGTAAAAACTTTTCCATTTCCCACACATATTCGTAGCCTAACCAGGGCAATAAAAATAAAAAGCAAGAAAGTAAAATAAACTTACTACGTAGGCCAAATCGCAACATTAAATTTGCTCCCACCTG
The DNA here is from genome assembly GCF_014163535.1 of Pseudoalteromonas sp. SR45-4. Lineage (NCBI taxonomy): Bacteria > Pseudomonadati > Pseudomonadota > Gammaproteobacteria > Alteromonadales > Pseudoalteromonadaceae > Pseudoalteromonas > Pseudoalteromonas sp. SR45-4. The sequence goes on along the minus strand of NZ_JACJDO010000048.1, from coordinate 11,191 downwards.
TAGCCCATGCCATACACTGTATCTATGCAGTCAAAGTTACTATCGAGTGCTATAAATTTTTTACGAATACGTTTTACGTGTGAAGTTATGGTGCTGTCGTCTACATAAATTTTAGCATCACTCATTAATTCATTACGGCTTTTAACATGTCCGGGGCGCTGTGCGAGGGAGTGCAACATCCAAAATTCGGTTACTGTTAAATCAACTAATAGTTGTTGCCAAAACACCTGCATGCGCTGTGTATCGAGCGTTAACGGCCCGCGAGTTATAAGTGCATTTTCGTCGGCAGGTTGCTTAAGTGCTTCCATACGACGAAATAGCGCACCAATACGCGCCGCTAAATGAGCCAAACTAATATCTTTTGTGAGGTAGTCGTCGGCGCCCATACGTAGGCCGCATACAGTGTCTATTTCGCTATCACGAGCGGTTAAAAAAATAATAGGCAGCGTTTTAGACAGTGATCGCAATGTTTGGCACAGCAAAAAACCACCATCTATTTCATTACCTAAGCCAATATCAACAATGGCTAAATCGGGCAGGGCATTTTTAAACGCCGCTTCTGCGCTACTACGATTTGCATACCCAGTTACCTGATAACCTTGTGCGCTGAGCATTTCAGTGTAGTTTTCGCGAATGGCGGGTTCATCTTCAATGATGGCTATTTTTTTCATTTCTGGGTTTATCCTCTTTATTACCAACGCACTATAACGAAGTTTTTAAGCTAAGTACGCTTAAAAAGGCAATTGCCTTTTTTTTGCCACAATTGCTCAGTGGTTTGCCATTTTTGCTCCCCTTTGTTGCCACTTGAGCTTGTTTTAATACACCCATCAAAACAAAACATCATAAATTAAAAAGTAAGTTTAAGGATCAATCATGAAGAAGACATTAATAGCGCTAACCCTAGCGGCCGTTTTTTGCGGTCCCGTATTAGCATCAACCTCTAATAATACGGCTACAAAAGAAGCGCACACCGAAACCGCAATAGGCTTAGGAGCGGGCGCTATTATAGGTGGTGTAGTAGGCGGCCCTATTGGTGCTTTTGTGGGAGCATTTGCTGGTGGTTTAATAGGCGATGCAAAAGTTGCTGATAACAAAATTGCCCAGCAACAGCGTGCAATAATTGTAATGACAGAAAAAACCAACGACTACCAACACCTGCTTAGCCATAACAGCCAGTTAGAGCAACAAATCGAAGTGCTTGCTAATCAAAATGAGCAGTTAACACAATCGCAAATTAATAATTTACTTGCCATGACAGTACAGTTTAAAACCGGCTCACGTGTTATTGCGCCACATTTTGCATTGCAGTTAGACCAACTCGTTACGCTTTTAAAAAACCAGCCACAGTTAGCGCTCGATTTAAGTGGGTTTGCCGATCAACGCGGTGATGAACAAGCCAACCTTTTACTTTCAAAAGCACGTGTAAATGCGGTGCAAAGCTATTTAATAAAACAGGGCGTAAGCCACACGCGCTTAAGCACGCAAGCATTTGGTGAGCAGCAAACACTTGCTAAAACTAACACAGTAGAAGACAACACGTTTGATCGGCGGGTAACCCTTACTACTCGTTTAATAAATCCTGTAAATAGCCAAACAGCAAGTAATTAAATTAAAGCCTTCGATGGAGTGATTTTATGTTTTTTTTGAGTAAACCAAGCAAAGTGCTTACCCTTAAATGGGTAAGCCTTTTTACACTGGGTATACTGGTGATGTTAACGAGCTTTAAAAGCCACGCACACTCTCCCAAGTTAGAACTTTTTGATAGCAGCGGCGCACAAGCAGGCCCTGCAATAATATTAAAAAGTGATGCAAATATGACATTAACCGGACTTATAAATCATGTTGTAGTTAAACAAACTTATCAAAATCAAAACCCGTTTGCTGTTAATGCGCGTTATGTGTTTCCGCTGCCCGATGAAAGCGCAGTACATGCTATGACCATGCGTATTGGCGAGCGAGTAATTAAGGGCCAAATTGATAAAAAAGTGGCGGCCGAAAAAAAATACGCAGAAGCCAAGCAGGCCGGCAAGCAAGCAGCACTAGTACGCCAGCAACGCGCTAATATGTTTATTACAAACGTAGCTAATATAGCCCCTGGGGAGCAGGTTATTATTGAGCTGGAATATCAAGAAATAATTGATTACAGCAGCGGCACCTTTACAGTGCGCTTTCCGGGCACAATCACACCGCGTTATCATGTAACCCAAGGTGAAATTGACATAAATAAAGAAAGCCAAAAACCAACTAACTCGCTACCACATGGTTGGCTAAGCCCAGTTTATAGCACGCAAAAAAATGACGATAAGCCAAGTAGTCAGTTTAATTTAAACTTAGATATAGACGTAGGTTTAGAGCTGGTAGATATAAATTCTAAATTTCATAATGTAAATATTCAAAACACTGCATTTGGGCAATACTCAATAGAGTTAAATGAGCAAAATGCGCTAAACCGCGACTTTGTGCTGGAGTTTAAACCACTGCAAAAAGAGCAAGCCCAAGCCGCATTTTTTACCGAGCAGTTTGAAAATGGCGAGCGCTACGGGCTCGCTATGCTAATGCCGCCTGCAGATAACTTTATAGCAACGCAGCGATTAGCCCGCGAAACAGTATTTGTAGTCGATACTTCGGGCTCTATGCATGGGCAGTCTATGGAGCAAGCTAAAAACGCATTGTTTTATGCGCTATCGCTGCTAGACAGTAACGACAGTTTTAACATTATAGGGTTTGATAATGTAGTAACCCTAATGAGCGATAAACCTTTAGTTGCAAGTGGCTTTAATTTACGCCGCGCAGAGCGCTTTATATATGGGTTACAAGCCGACGGCGGTACAGAAATACAAGGCGCACTTGATGCCGTTTTAGATGGTTCGCAGTTTGATGGTTTTGTACGCCAAGTAATATTTTTAACCGATGGTAGCGTAAGCAACGAAGATGCACTGTTTAAAAGTATTCAAGCTAAATTAGGCGATAGCCGCTTATTTACAGTTGGTATTGGCAGCGCCCCCAATAGCTTTTTTATGCGCCGTGCGGCAGATGTAGGCAAGGGCTCGTTTACTTTTATAGGCAGCACTAGCGAGGTGCAACCTAAAATGCAGCAGTTATTTGATAAGCTCGCACATCCTGCAATTACTAATTTAGCGCTAAGCGATGAAAACGGTAATAGCCTAGACTTTTGGCCTTCGCCACTGCCAGATCTCTATTTTAATGAGCCAATAATGGTGGCTATAAAGCTCAATAATGCCAGTAATGTAATATTAAACGGGCAAACTGCACAAGGGCCTATTAGTATTAACCTGAACATACAAGCAGGCTCAAATGCTAAAGGAATTGCTAAGCTGTGGGCTCGTCAAAAAATTAAGTCGTTGCTGCTCTATAACTCACAAAATGCAGTTAAAGACGAAGTGCAACAATTGGCGCTTACTCATCAATTACTCAGCCCATTTACGGCTTTTATAGCAATAGAGCAAACACAAATCAATCCAATAGCAGAACAAACAGCTAATGCTACTAACGCAGTTCCTCAGGGTATGGCAATGCGTTTGCCACAAACCGATGGGCAAAGCAAAGTACATATAATATTAGGAATTTTATTGTTAAGTGGGTTTGTGCTAGTAAGGCGTTTTAAATGAAAAAGTGGCTAAGCGCGGGGCTATTAATACTTGGTTTGGGGTTATTTGGTCATGGCGCTTACATGCAAGGCAAAGCATGGCTGGCGCAATTACTAATTGAACAGGCCTGGCAGCAGGCTCTTAAAACGCCTGAAGCAAAAGTTAAGCCATGGTTTTACGCCGATAGTTATGTAACCGCACAATTAAATTGGCCGGCGCATAATGAAAAACTCACCGTATTAGCAGGTGCTAGCGGGCGTAATTTAGCTTTTGCGCCCAGCCACTTTTTACCCGCAGCAGAGCTTGGTAGTAAACAAGCTGGGGCACTCATTGCAGGGCATAACGACACTCACTTTGCTTTTTTACAGCACGTTAAAGTGGGAGAGCAGTTTACCCTGCAATTACAAAATGGCACCTTGCAGCATTATAAAGTAACCGGCAGCGAGGTAATTCATGAGTCAGAAAACACATTTTTACACACTGCACAATTGTATTTACTAACGTGCTACCCTTTTGACGCGTTAGCATCGGGAACCGAATTTAGGCTATTGGTTTCGGCCGATATGATATCGGAGGTAGTAAGAACGGTGGAAATATCCTCGCCCGACTCGGCGCTGGGGATATCAACCACTAATTCTTGATGACGTTGGCTGATCATTACGCCAACAAATACCACAAATATACTCAGCCACTGCCACAAGTTAAGCACTTCATTTAAAATGATGGCCGAAAGAATCAGCGTAAATATAGGAATTAAATTTGAATAAGCCGCTGCGGTTAATACCGATACCTTACTAATAGCGTAGTTATACATACCATAACCGCCTAAAGTAACAAACGAGCCTAAATATAAAATACTTAATAAAGCGGTTATATTGTGTTGATTTTCGCTTGGTAGGTCGATAAAAAGCAAAAACGGTGCAAAAAACAAACTGCCACTAATGCCTTGCAGCGCTATAAGCGTTAACGGTGAATAACGACTCGCTAAGTGTTTAATGCAAACGGTATAAAACGCCGCACATACCATGGCCATAAGTTCTAAAAAATTACCTAATAATGGGTTAGGCGCTTGATCGGAGTTTGGTGAAAGCACAGTGAGCAAAATGCTGCCACCAATACAAAAAGTAAAGCCAATAATAATAGATTTACTGATGTATTCTTTAAGCATAAAAAAAGCCAGTACAGCAATAATAATAGGCAAGCACGACACAATTACCCCTGCCTGCGATGCCGAGGTATATTCCATTGCATGGCCTTCAAATAAAAAGTACAAGCAAGGCTCAGCCAGCGACATAGCAATTAAATACTTCCAGTCACCAACTCTGTATTCAAAGCGTATTACATAGCGCCATAAGCACAGCGATAAAAATAATGTGGTTAGCATGCGTAAAAATATCACTAAAGCGGGGTCGTAAATAGCAATGGCATACTTAAGTGCAATAAAGGAACTACCCCATAAAAAGGTGGCAATAATTAAACATAAACTGGCAGGCATAGCAGGTAATTTACACAATTGAATAAAATCAGATCCTAGCATGAATATATTTTACTTGTTGAAAAATACCCAGCTGGTATAAATAAATTCATCTTTAATTATTCAGTAGTAAAAATAAATGCAAAGGGATCAGGTAATCGTTGTAAAGCTAGGTACAAGCGTACTGACTGGCGGCACCGATAAGCTAGATAAAGCGCATATGGTTGAACTAGTGCGCCAATGTTGTGAGCTTAAAAAGCAAGGGCATCACGTTATTTTAGTTTCGAGCGGAGCCGTGGCGGCCGGACGAGAGCAATTACTAAAGCCCTGTGGCCGCAGCGTAATAGATAAGCAAATGCTAGCAGCAGTTGGTCAAGGCCAGCTCATTCATATTTGGCAAAGCTTGTTTGCTTTGTATGGTGTAAACGTAGGGCAAATGCTGTTAACCCGCGCCGATGTTAACGACAGAGAGCGCTATTTAAATGCCCGCGATACACTTAATGCATTATTAAACTACGATGTAGTGCCCATCATTAACGAAAATGATGCGGTTGCTACTAGTGAAATAAAAGTAGGCGATAACGATAATTTATCAGCGTTGGTGGCTATTTTAGCTAATGCCAATAAGCTGTTATTGCTCACCGATCAAGAAGGATTATTTACCAGCGATCCGCGCACTAATGCCGATGCCACATTAATTGGTGAAGTGAGTGATATTAACGACGAATTGCGCCAGCTTGCTGGTGGTAGTGGCACAAACTTGGGCACCGGCGGTATGGCAACCAAACTGCAAGCAGCCGACATTGCAAGGCGTGCTGGGGTTGAGGTTATAATTGCCAAAGGTGCGGGTAAAAATGTCATTTTAAAATGTATGAGCGAGCAACTGCCCGGCACACGTTTTTTAAAGCTCACTGCGCCAAAAGAAGGGCGTAAAAAGTGGTTACTCGCTGGACCTAAAAGTAGCGGGCAAATTGTTATTGATGCCGGTGCAATAACCGCGCTGCAAACTAAAGGTGCAAGCTTACTTGCTAAAGGCGTGACCAATGCGTTGGGGGCATTTGAGCGCGGCGATCTAATAAGTGTAATAAATAGCGACAAACAACTTATTGCTCGTGGGTTAACCCGCTTTAGCAGCAGCGAAGTTAATAAAATTAAAGGCGCGCACTCTAAGCAAATAGGTGAGTTACTTGATTACGATGGCGGGGCAGAAGTACTGCATCGCGATGACTTAATTTTACTGTAATAAAAAGCAGTATAGCTGAATAAATAAGCTCCCATTTTAGTAGCTAAATAATTAACCTGACCCGAGGTTGAGCTTACAAAGCTCAAATATACTGGCTGAGTATATTTGAGCTTTTTTGCTGCTATTTTTGTGTTAAAATCTGGCACCTTAAATTTGTTGTAAATAGAGTGCAGTTAATGAAATTAGTTCGTTGGTTATTAGGAAGTATAATTTTATTCTTTAATTTTGTATTTACGCCACGTAGTAAAAAACGTGCTCCAGAAGTGCAACAGCAGCTTGATCAGCAAACCGCACAATTTAAGCTTTATCAATTTAAAGCATGCCCGTTTTGTGTAAAAGTGCGCCGTGCTATTAAGCGCGAAGGCCTTAAAATAGAAACGCGTGATGCAAAAAGTAATGAGCAATATCGTCAAGAACTGCTAGAACAAGGCGGAAAAGTTAAAGTGCCTTGTCTGCGCATCGAGCAAAATGGCCAAGTAACTTGGCTATACGAATCAAACGATATTATTGCTTATATAAACAAAGTAGCAGCATAAATAACTTTACCATCTCACTTATTAAAAGAGACATTACCATGACAATTCGCACCCGTGTTGCCCCGTCGCCAACTGGCGACCCGCATCTTGGCACCGCTTATATCGCCTTATTTAATTACTGTTTTGCTAAACAGCAAGGTGGTGAATTTGTACTTCGCATTGAAGATACCGACCAAGTACGTAGCACTGCCGAGTCAGAGCAAGCAATTATGGATAGTTTGCGTTGGTTAGGACTCGAGTGGGATCATGGCCCAGATGTGGGCGGTGAGTTTGGCCCGTACCGCCAGTCTGAGCGTAGCGATTTATACAAAAAATACGCACACCAACTCGTTGACGACGGCAAAGCATTTTACTGTTTTGCAACAAGCGAAGAGCTGGATAAAATGCGCGAAGAGCAAATGGCAGAAGGTCTACGCCCTAAATACGACGGCCGTGGCTTAAACCACACAGACGACGAAATTAAAGCAAACCTAGCAGCGGGTAAACCTTACGTTATACGTATGAAAATCCCTAGCGAAGGCACTTTTAAATTTAACGACTACCTACGCGACGAAATTGAGATCCCGTGGGAAAACGTCGATATGCAAGTGCTATTAAAAGCTGATGGCTTCCCAACTTACTTTTTAGCGAACGTAGTTGACGACCACCATATGCAAATTAGCCATATTTTCCGTGGCGAAGAGTGGATTAACTCAGCGCCTAAACTATTAAAACTTTACGAAGATTTTGGTTGGGAAGCGCCAGTACTTGGGCATTTACCGCTACTGCGTAACCCAGATAAGTCAAAACTGTCTAAGCGTAAAAACCCAACCTCTATTAACTACTATAAAGAAATGGGTTACCTGCCAGAAGCCGTGCTTAACTATTTAGGCCGCATGGGTTGGTCAATGCCAGATGAGCGTGAAAAATTCACTCTTAACGAAATGATTGAAAACTTCGATATGAAGCGCGTGTCACTAGGTGGCCCAGTATTCGACGTAGATAAACTTAGCTGGTTAAACGGCATGTGGATCCGCGAAAACCTAACTGACGAGCAGTTAATTCAGCGCTTTGTTGATTGGAAGTTTAATGGCGAAATGCTAGCTAAAGTATTACCAGAAGCCAAAGCACGTATTAACACATTGTCGGACTTAGTTGACTTAGCTGGGCATTTTGTAGGCGGTATACCTACTTATGATCCTGCGCTATTAACAGCGGGCAAAGCCGATGAAGACGTAATTCGCCAAGCACTACAATTTTTTGTATGGCAGCTAGAAGGCCTACGTAGCTTTGATAAACCAGCTATTTTTGCCATTGCAAAAGAAGTAGCAACGTTCCACGAGCTTAAAATTAAAGACTTTTTAGAGCCGATTTTTGTGGCAATTACGGGTAAAACGTCATCTACCTCTGTGCTTGATGCTATGGAAATATTAGGCTCTGACCTATCGCGTGCTCGTTTACGTGTAGCATTGGCGCATTTAGGTATTTCTAAAAAGCAGGCTAAAAATATCGAACGTGCCTACCGCGAATACCCAAGTGCATAATTGCTAAATAATGCATTTTTAAAAGCCGAGCTTAGTAAATAAGTTCGGCTTTTTTGTTTCAGGTTGTTTAGTTATATGACATCGTATTTTGATATTGTTTAGTCTAAGCATTCATAATTTACTAAATGCTACAATGCGGCATATAAACTCATAGGAGGCCGTATGATTGCAACCGTTAAAAACAAAGCCATTTTTAGCAGTAATACATTTTCGATAAACCTTGTTACTTACCCAACTAATCACAGCGTAATGAACCACATTGATCCGGTGCAGCAAGGGCGCTATTACAAACTCAACTTTGTATTAGTAAAACCTAAAAGCGGTGGGGTGTTTAAATGCGCTAAATGTATTATTAACTGGTTTAATAGGGTGTATTTATTTAGGCCCGATAAGTACGAACACAGCGTATCTAAAATCGAGTCTGGAAAGCGTGTGCTACTGAGCTTTGCACTTAATATATGATTTATTAATAGTCGTAGGCCTGTCCGGTACATAAAACAGATAGGTCGCAATACGATACAGAGGTTTCGCTACAAGAGTTAATAGTAAAAGCATTTGCGCCTCTGCGCATGGCATCAGCTTTAAGTAAATCAATAGCATTTGATTTAGAACGGTTATAGCTTACATTATTGTTACCTATACCATCGCCATCACAGCTTTCACCTGCTATTCGGCCTAAAAGTGTAGCGCCACTTTCGTGTGCTTCTTGGTCGCTGTAAAACTGCTGCAAATCTCTTTTATTAACGTAGGTACCAATTTCTTGAGATAAAACGTCGTTGTCTATATCAGTATGAAAAGTCATGTTTGAGCAACCACTTAAAGTAGCCAGTGCAGTTATTATTGCCATAAAACGTAGCATATTTATTAGTCCTTTAATTTATTGTTTGAAGTAGTAAATTACTAACAAAATCGAATGTGGGCAATGTTTACTACTGAGTAAATTGTTAGTATTTGTAAATGACTTTATATGCACTCGGTTTTACTTAGCATAGGATAAGTAAACAAAAAGAAATGACAAATATTTACTAACCAATGGCATAAAATAGCCCACTCTAAACGCTGCGTTTTATAAAAAACATAGCCGTATCCCAAACCTGCAATAAATGAAACTAATACATAGCTAACTCCCCCAGCAAAATGTGCCAAAGCAAAAATACCTGCAGTAATTACAGGCGCAAATATTGCCAAGCGGGTAGGCGTAATAATTTGGCTAAGCTTGGTTTGTAATAAGCCTCTAAATAAAGCTTCCTCAGCAACACAGGTAAATAAAAGGTTTATAGCAATAAATGCTAACCAGAAGTCAGGAACCTTAGGGTTAAAGCTTACCAGCCCAAGCATTAAAGCTGCAGTAAGTGCGGCTAAAATGGTAGTAATAATTATTAAAATAGGGGGATTAATTAATGAAGTCGTCTTTTTAGACTCTGTTTTTAAAGGCTTTATATTTGAATAAAAGTAAGCACAAAGAAAGAGGCCAGCCATAGCTTTATCAAAATTAGCATAAAGGGTAAAAGCAATTGCATCGCTGGTAATATGCTCGTTTATAGCAATAGGAAGGTTGTTAAAACTAGGCACCCAATGAAGCGCTAATGCCAATGAGGAAACTATAAAAACAGTGCTTAAAATAGCGCGTATTATTGTTTGCTTTATATGAAGCACAAAGTGATATAAAGCAACGTAAAGCCCAGTACTGAGCAGTCCATATAAATTTATATAACCCTCAAAATACGCACATATAACACTTAAAGCCATTAAGTAGTGCCAAAGTGGTTGCCGTATTATTGATACTTTACAGTACGGAAAAACACATATAATCGATAATGCTAATAAATAAAAAGTCATTATTTTTTTATTACTCTGTTTTATTTAGTAACTAATCTAACAGATTCGACCTCTCATTTTATTTTTTCTGTTAGTATAGCCAGGTTATAAGCCGTTTAAGTAGTGAACACCCTATGTTAAGTCCTTTTTATCAGCAACATGCTGATTATGTTTCGATCTCTCGTGAGCAAGGCTGTCGTTTCGCCAAGTGTATTGCTGATGATTACAACCCACTTCACGATAAAGATGCGAAGAAATTTTGTGCTCCAGGAGACTTACTTTTTTCATTAGTATTAGATCGTTACGGTATTAGTGAACGCATGGAGTTTACTTTTGCGGGTATGGTTGACGAAAATACCAAACTTAGCTTCCCAGCAGAGGCCGATGAGTTTGATGTAACAAACGGCGATAAAGTAATTTTAAAGGTAAAACGCGAAGGTAAAACCAGCAAATGCCCAGCACTTACTAATAGCTTAATTAAAAATTATGTTGAGTTTTCAGGCGCGGCGTTTCCGCACGTGATTATTCCGCTCATGGGTAAGCAAGAGGTAATGATTAACCCTGCACGCCCGATGATTATTTACGAATCGATGATTATAAATCTTGATACTGTTGAAATTAGTGCACCGACACTTGAATTTGCAGAGCCTAGTTTTGAATACGCAGGTAAACGCGGCAAAATTACTTTGCGCTTTAATTTGCTAGAAAACGGTAAAAAAGTGGGTTTTGGTGAAAAGCACATGGTGGTATCGGGTATTCGCGAGTACTGCCAAGCTACGGTTGATGATTTGATTGCTTTTTACAACGAGCGCAAAGCAAATTTAAAACCAGCTTAAAAACGAGATGAATTTTAAAAGGTGCTATTTAACCTGAGATCTGCTTAAGCGATAACTAGTGCGTTGAGCTCTACGTCAGTTAAATTAAGGTGTGGCTTATTTTCTTTCAAGCAATAAGCCACCAACCCAGCTACTAAATTCAACATAAAACCG